>JAFGFV010000031.1 GCA_016930895.1 Spirochaetales bacterium
AACGCCCTCCTCGAACATCACCTCCGTGTCGACCAGGTCGTAGCCGTTCACCGGGATCGGGGCGAGGGAAGGGAGCTTCTGCCTGTAGCCGACCGCCCGCACCTCCAGGGGCCGCAGGCGCGTGATGCTCATGAAGGTGTCAGCCAGGTGCGAGGTCAGAAAGGAGACCGGGGTGTTCTTCTCCGCGAAGTCCGCCGAGGCGAAGAACCGCGGCTCGTGGTTGGGGTTGGCCACCATAAGCTTGTCCAGCATGTACATGACGGCAGACTGCAGGCGGCCGTGCACCCCTTCCGCGTAGCGCGCCCGTGCCTCCTTGACCGCGGGATCCTCCCGCTTGTGGAAGTCCACCCCCAGGAAGCGCCCGGAGGAGCGCACGGCCTCGATGATGGCGTGCGCGTCGGCAACCTTGTCCGCGGTGGGCTTGGGCAGCAGCACGTCCAGGCCCGCCTCGAGGGCGTCGATGGTGGGGTCCCGGTGCAGGCTGTCCGGGGTGTTCACCGCCACCGCGTCCAGCTCGACCTTGTCCAGCATCTCGCGGTAGTCGTTGAACCTCAGGGATGCGGGGATCTTCCAGGTATCGCCGAACCAGGCCAGCGACTGCGGGCTGGTGTCGCAGATCGCCTCCACGCTCATGAGGGGCGAGTATACGCTTCGGAAGTACAGGTACTGGTAGATCTCCCGGGCCACCGAGCCCGTGCCGATGATGCCAAGTCTGACCTTGTCCATGCAGTCCTCCTTCGGTGGACCCATAGTACCGGGGATCCCGTGCGCCCTGTCAACGCCCCCGCAGGGCGGTAGCCGAAATCCCGCGGGGTCGGGGGCACGCTCGTCGATTGACGCCTCCGAGGCGAGGCGGTATGTTTGAAAGAGAATGGGCATGCGAAGAAGAGAAAAGAGGATACTCGTATCTTTCTTTCTCGTGATGCTCACCCTTCCGTTGGGCAGCCAGGAGCTCGGCCGGTCCGCTCCGACCGTCGTGGGCGCCGAGCCGCAGGCATTCTTCGACAGGCGCACCCTGCTGGCCGTCACCAATCCGGGCTACCTGGTGAGTCCGGGGGACGTCTACACCCTGAGCTACAACAGGGAGCAGGTCCGGGTAACCCAGACCCTGATTGTCGAACCGGACATGACGGTGGACCTGTCGATCTTCGGCAAGGAGAGCGTGGACAACCTGACCTTCATCGAGTTCCGGAGGCTGGTGCAGAAGAAGGTTCTCACCGCCTATCCTACGAGCCTGCCGCAGGTCACCATCCGCTCGACCGGGGTCTTCGAGGTCCTGTTGAGGGGTGAGGTCGTTCAAGCCGGATACAAGCTCGCCTGGGGCCTCACTCGTTTGAGCGAGATGGTCCGCGAAGAGCTCACCCCCTACTCCTCGACGCGCAACATTCAGATCATCTCCTCCAAAGGTCGGAGTCGATTCTGCGACCTGTACCGGGCGTTTCGGGCTGGAGATCAGGAGCAGGATCCCTTCCTGCGTCCTGGGGACACCATCATCCTCAGCAAGTACGGCCGTCAGGTCACGGTAGAGGGGGAGGTCGAGAGACCGGGAAGCTATCAGCTTCTCTCGGGCGAAAGCCTGCAGGAGGCGATCATGGGCTTTGGCAGCGGCCCAACCGGGGCGGCGGATCTGTCGCGGGTGGAGTTGCGTCAGTACGACCCGGTCAAGAAGATCGAGGAGATCCGATACGTCGACATCAGCGAGGGACATGATCGAGGGATCGCACTGAGAAACGGTGATTCCATCTATGTGCCCTCTAGAACGGAGCTGTTGCCTGTCATCTACTTCGAGGGAGCCATCGTTCCGCAAGGGGAAAATCCCCAGGAGAGGGTCCTGATCTACCGGCAGAGGCATACCATTCGGCGAGGAGAGACCCTGTACACGGCACTGCGAGGGGTGACCCTGTCTGCGCAGGCTGATCTGCCGGCCTGCTACATCAAGAGGAAGAACCAGAAGATCTTCGTGGATCTCGATGACTACCTGTACAACTATGATCCCAGAAAAGACGTCGTTCTCGAGCCCCTGGACCGCGTCGTGATTCCCTACATCCGGTAACGGCAATCCGCGCCGCAGCGCTCAGCGCGCCGTCTCGGGCAGCGGCGGGAACTCCGGAGCAGGGTCGCTGGTCACGAGGCCCCGCTAGTCCACGGTCTCCGTGCCAGGCGGCGCCCAGGGAACGCGAATTCCTTGTCTCAACGCCCCGCGCCCACCCTCTGAGCCTGTCATCACGCCAGCTTATGATGGAGGATATCAGCTACCTATGCCATAATTTGGTCACATCAACTCTCTGAGGAGGAACCTTGAGATGAAGTATCGCCTGCTGTTTGTTGCCGTTCTCTCAGTAGTCGCCCTGGGCTGTGCCTATCAGGTGCCGTTGATGAGGGAGCTGCCGATGGAGGAGACACCGGACCCGAAGTACGACAAGTCTATTTTGCTGGTGATGTCCGCAGAACAGGCCGGGCAGGTGATCAAGTACTCTCCTCAGCTCGGAGATACCTACGTGTTCGAAGGGGGGCCGGCGCTCAAAGAGCTGACCATGAGCATTCTCGGCCAGTTTTACCGGGAGGTCGGGTATGCGGAATCTGTAAGTAGCGGTGGTACCTACGACCTGGCCGTAGAGACAAGTCTTCGAGACTACGAGATTTCCATGAGCGTCAGGAAGGGGAATACCGTACGGCTGAACATCGACTACCGGGTATTCGATGGAGAGGGGAATGTCGTCGAAGAGCTGTCGACGAACACATCTTCGACGGACAAATACAGCGGCGGAGAGGTGGTCATGGTCTACCTGATCAGGCCGCTTTTCTTCAACATCAAGAAGATGAAAGAGATGGTAGGGACTGCCTGGGATACCGCCGCGGTCTATTCGATTGCAGAAATGGTCGACACCCTGATAGCCTTTGAACAACCCTAAGGCGCTCCCCGTCCCTGACTCGGCGCCAAACCGGTTTGTTGGCTTTGGTCGTCGAGGCTCGATCCGACGGTTGGGAGAACGCTGATCGGGGGGATGTGCGGCCTGTAAGGGTCTAAGGATCGGTGTGCTGCAGCAACGTACAACCGGGCCGCTTCGAAGCGACTATTGAGTGTCCTTCTCGGGCCCCCGGACTGCTTCGTGATTCCCTACACCCGATAGCGGCAGTCCGCGGCGCTCAGCGCGCCGTCTCGGGCAGCGGCGGGAACTCCGGGGCGATGGCCGGCCAGCTGAACTGGTAGGGCAGCGCCTGCTCGCCGGCGGTGATGTTCCCGTCGGCGTCCATGCCGGCCTCGAAGATCAGGCCCACGGTCACTTGGATCTGGTCCGCCTGCTGCCCAGCCTCGGGATTCTGCTTGTCGGTCTTGAGCACGAAAGCCTCCCGGGCCAGGACGATCTGGAAGGAGGCTGTGCCCTGGTCGGGCTTCAGGACCACCGTGCCGAAGAACATCTGCGCGCCGTCCAGGCAAACCGGCATGGTGCCCTGGTTGGCGCCTTCCGGATACTCGTAGATGTACCGGGAATCCTCGAAGGTGCCGCTGAACTGGTAGTCGCAGGTGGATCCAAGGCCGAACATGGTGCCAGCCTGCCCGGCGATCGGAATGGGGTCGCTGGTCACGAGGCCCCGCTCGTCCACGATCTCCGCGCGCCAGGAGGCATCCAGGGCGAGCACGATGTCCGGCCCGATGCCCGAGGGCACCGTTCCGCTCACGTCGAGGTCCATCTGCCAGCGGCTCAGGGGGTGAGCGTTGCTCTCCACGCCGTTCACCCTGACCACGGCGTAGCCGCCGTCCTC
>JAFGFV010000211.1 GCA_016930895.1 Spirochaetales bacterium
GCCTACCAGGACCTGAACCGGGTAGACGAGCTGATCGACCGGGGGGAGGCGGCCATGCGCGAGCACCTGGAGGAGCTCCGGGAGCTGCTGTAGGGGACTAATCCCGCAGGAAGAGCTCGCTCACCGAGCGGCCGTGATGCACACGGTTGACGGTGCGGCAGAGCATGTCCGCCAGGCTTCGCACCCGGAACCAGGGCAGGCTGCGGAACGCCGGGCTCTGAGGGATGCTGTCCGTGGTCACGAGGGAGGCCAGGCCGCAGCGGTCGTGCAGCCCGGTGATGCGCTGCAGAGCTTCGGGACGGCAGAGGTTGTGCCCGGCGGCGAGGTGGATCTCCCGGACCTCCGTGCGTTCGGCGATCTGCCGGATCACCGAATCGACGGTCCCGCCCGTGCCGATCATGTCATCGAGAACCACGGCCGTGGTTTTTCCGGAGAAGTCGCCGATCACGCTCGTGATCTCGACCGCTTCGGGGCGAGGCCTGCGCTTGGAGGCGACCGCGAGATCGACCCCCAGCCGGCGTCCGAAATGAGAGACCATCTTGGCGGCCCCGGCATCGGGAGCCACCGCCACGACATCCTCGCGGCCCCGGAAGCGCCGGAACTCCCGAAGGAACATGTTCAGGGGATCGAGCAGGTGAACCGGGATCATGCCGTAGAAGCCCCGGGCCTGGGTCGAGTGGGGCGCCCAGGCGATCAGGCCGTCGATCCCGGCTTCTATGCTCAGGTCCGCCAGCAGTCTTGCCGAAGTAGGCTCCCGGGAGAACTTGGAGGGCTTGTCCTGGCGGGCGTAGGCAAGGTAGGGAAGCACTGCGGTCACGTGTGCGGCCCCGTTTTCCCGAAAAGCCCTGGCGGCCAGCAGGAAGGCCAGGTAGTTCTGGTTCACCCCCGCCTCCGCCTCGGGGTCGTACAGGCACTGGACCAGGAAGGCATCGGCCCCACCCACGTGCCGCGGCAGCCGTATTCCGGTCTCCGTGTCGGAAAAGGCGTGCTCGATGTCGGCGAGGAGCAGGGGCGTCCCGGTTTCTCGCTCCCCGGCGCCCCCGCTTTCCGGCTCCTGACGGCTCAGCTCCCGGTATCGTGCCGCGATCGACTCGGCGAGCTGCCGCCCTGAGTCGCAGGCAGCGATGAGCAGTGACCCCCGGAGGCTTGCGGTTCGGTCCTTGGCCGAACCGGGACCCTTGGGGGGGATAACGAAGGTGTTGTCGCGGGATCTGGCCATGGAGCGCCTCCTGGTGGAGGCGATGCATGTTCCATGCCATTTCCGGATAGCCGGAATCCTTGCGGCGCATAGGCCGAAGAGACCATGGAGGCGTCCCCGGCGGACGGATAGGCTGTCTGGCGTTGACCGGAGGGCCCGCGCACGCAGAGCGGGTTTGCTGCCCGGGGCCCGGTTCAGGTATAATCTATACAGCCGGCTGTGTAGAATCTACATCCGCCGCGCGGCCGGAGAACTGGAGTCGGGGATGATCAGGGGGGTTTCAGGGTTCAGAGGAATGTTCCGTCCGGTTCGTCCGAACCTACGGATGCAGCTCCTCAAGGAGAGCCTGCACCAGAACTCGATGGTCCAGTTCCGCTACCGGGGCTCACGGCAAACCGGTCGGGTGCTGGAGCTGCAGCCCAGAGCGGTGGTCATCGAGTTCCGCTACCGGGGCACCGATCGGACCGAGATCGTCAAGTACAGCAGCATTCTTCGCGTGCTGGGCCCGTGAGCCCGGGGCTCGATTTCAGGGAAAGAGGTGGCATCGCCGGGGCAGAGGGTATGAGCAGGGAAAAGATCGGCTCCACCGGGATCATCGGCGACAGCCCTGCCATGCGGAAGGTCTACCGGCAGATGCGCCAGGTGAGCAGGTACGACGTGCTCGTGCTCATCAGCGGAGAGAGCGGCACGGGCAAGGACCTGGTGGCGCAGGGGATCCACCGCATGAGCTCGCGTCGCGATGGTCCCTTCTACCCCGTCAACATGGGCGCCATTCCCAAGGAGCTCATCGCCAGCACCCTCTTCGGACACGAAAAGGGCGCCTTCACCGGGGCCGGCCAGCAGAAGCAGGGGATGTTCGAAACGGCGGCCGGGGGAACGCTGTTTCTCGACGAGATCGGCACGATGGACGAGATGACCCAGATCAGCCTGCTCCGCGTCCTGGAGACGCGGACGTTTCAGCGGGTCGGGGCAACTTCGTTCCTGTCGACGGACGTGCGCCTGATCGCGGCCACGAACATCGACCTCCGGCAAATGGTCAAGGAGAGGGCTTTCAGAGCGGACCTCTGGCACCGTCTCAACGTCTTCCGGGTGCACATGCCGCCGCTTCGCGAGCGAGGCAAGGACATCCTGGTGTTGGCCAGGGAGTTCATGGAGCGCTACAGCCGGGAGTTCGACAAGGCAGTGGTGGACATCGATCCCGAAGCCCGGCTGCTGCTCCTGTCGTACCTTTGGCCCGGGAATGTCCGGGAGCTCGAAAACGTGATCATGAGGGCGGTGCTCACCGCTCCGGGAAAAGTGATCAGTCCGGCCCTGCTGAAGAGCGAGGTCCAGGAGGCTCCTCCGGCCGGGGACCGGGTGGTCCTCGAGGTCGGGATGACTCTCGAAGAAGCCGAGCGGGAGCTGATCACGAGGACCTTGAATCTGGTTTCCGGCAACAAGGGCGAAGCAGCCCGACTGCTCGGGATCAGCCGCAAGGGAATCTACAACAAGATCAAGAAATACGGCCTGACGATCTGACTGCGGCCCGCAGCAAGCGGACGATTGCTCTGGCACCCATCTTGCATATCTAATGGCAGGTTCTCCCGGTTCACCGGCTGCGTCCGGACCGGGACCGCCATTCTGTCTGCGGAGGACTGCAAGATCCGTGAATCGAAGCCTGCGGCACTTGAGCGAGTTTACCGTGTTTGGCCCGAACGCCAAGATCGGCAGGGTCGATCGTTTCTATGCCGACCTGGACCGTTGGGCCGTCCGCTACATCGCAGTCCCGTGTCCGGGTGAGTCCCGTCATCTGTACCTGATTTCGCCGCTGTCGCTTGCCGGCATCGACTGGCAGGAGCGGCGCATCCGGGCCCGAACGACCCGCCTGGAGGTGGAACGGGGCCCGCAGGTGGGCGCAGGGGATCCGGTATCCCGTGTCCAGGAGGCCGAGCACAACCGGCATTTCCGGCTGCCCCGGTGCTGGGGCGGGGTGGGCCTTTGGGGGGACCAGCTTCTGCCCTTTCTCCTGGCCCGTTCCCCGGGGGCTTCCCGCATCGGTACCCCGCCCGCAGAGGTCGTTCGCCTGGTCAGCACCACCACGCTGCTCCGGTCGAGCCTGCATTCGCCGGAGGGACCGCTAGGTCCGGTGGCGGACATGCTCATGGATCAGGAGACCTGGGCGATTCGCTTCCTGGTGGTGGACAGCGAGGGTAGGTGGCCGCCCGACAAGCTCATGGTCGACCCGGCCTGGATCGAGTTTCACGATCCGGCAAGAAACCTGCTGTACGTCGCACTCCCCCGGGCGGCGATTCGGGAAGCCACGGAGATTCAGGAGGCAAAGCCATGGGAATACTGAAGCCCGCCGACCTGCACAGGCTCTTGTCCGTCCGGGATTCACACTGCCTGTCCCTGTACATGCCCACCGTGCGCGCAGGCAGGGAGGTTCGGCAGAACTCGATCCGCTTTGGCAACCTGGTCCGCCGGGCCAGGTCGCAGCTCGCCGAACGAGGGCTGCGGCCCCGGGCGATCGAATCCCTGATCAAGCCGATCGCCAGGCTCGAGCAGGACAAGATCTTCTGGGAGCAGCAGCTGGAGGGCTTCGCCCTCTTCCGAACGCCCCGGCGGCTGTTTTCGTACCGGCTGCCCGAACGCTTCGAGGAGCTCGCGCTCCTGGGAAGCCGCTTTCATCTCAAGCCCCTCATCGCCCTGTTCAGCGCCGCCGCCCGGTTCTTCGTCCTGGCTTTGAGCCAGAGGAAGGTTCACCTGTATCTCGGCAGCCGCTACGCCCTGGCGGAGCGGACCGTGCAGCGGGTGCCGGATAGCCTGGCGGAGGCCATGCGCTTCGACGAGGTGGAGAAGCAGCTGCAGTACCATGCCGGTACCCGCGGCGCCGCTGCGGCGGGACGCGGACCGGTGCTGTATCACGGGCACGGGGCGGGGAAGGCCGAGACCAAGGACCAGATTCTGCGCTACTTCCGCAAGGTGGACCGGGGGGTTCACCGGTGCTGCGCCACGAGAGCGCTCCGCTCGTCCTGGTGGGGCTGGAGTATCTGCTGCCCATCTACCGGATGGCATGCACGTATCCCCACCTCCTCGAGGAGGCCGTGGACGC
>JAFGFV010000212.1 GCA_016930895.1 Spirochaetales bacterium
AGTCCCCGCCGTTCCGCGAGCCCACGCAGACAGGCTTCCGCGTCCTGCTCCCGGGACCACCACTCCTGCGCCGACAAGGGCAGGCTCGCGATACCGATTCGTACGGCTCCGGCCGTGCTCTCCTTGTAGTCCCGGCGCAGTAGCTCCGCCCCAGAGAGCCCCTCCAGGCGGTTCCGGGCCTCGCGAAGAAGCGCGTACAACCCCGCGCTGCCCGCCCCGGCCGCCTCCCGGAGCCGCGCCGCCGCCTGCCAGTCCCTCTCTGTGGCCCTGCCTGCAGCGGGATCGAGATTCACCGTGTCGAGCAGGATCGGGCCGAGCAGCAGCAGGGCCAGGCGTTGCTCCAGCAGGCCGGGCAGCCGCTCCAGGATCTGCTCCGCCACCAGGGTGCAGGCGGAGCCCACGGGGGCGACGATCCTCCGGGTCCCGGCGGGCAGCCGGGCAGCGGGGACGTGGTGGTCCAGGATCTCGACCACCCGCTGCCGCAGCTTAGCCGGCAACTCGCGGCCGTCGCCGTCCACCAGCACCAGGGCCAGGCGCTCGGAGGGATGGGTCGACAGATCAAGGCTCTCCGGGTCCGCCAGGACCCCCGGCGGGACCTCCGCCGCCTCCAGAAGGGTCAGCACCTCGGGCCGGAGGCGCAGCTCGGCTCGGGGGATCGGCAGGATGGGAGCTATCAGCCGCTTAAGACCCTGCGATCGCGCTTCCTGCTCCTGGTGCAGCAGGAAGGCGTAAGCCAGCGAGCCCGCTACGGAATCCGGGTCCGCCGCCGGACCGCCGCACACGGCCGTCAGCTCCCCGGGTTCGGCGAGTGACTGCCCGGCCACCCGGCGGAGGTAGCGGTCAATCCGCGGGCCGGCAGAGCGCACGGAGGGTTCCTGCGGCATCCAGGGGGACCTGGAAGCGCTTGTGGGGAGAGCTCTGGCCTGCGAGCAGGAGCACAGAGGAACGGGCCACCCCCAGATGCCGGGCAAGCAGCCGCACCAGCTCCCGGTTGGCCCGCCCCTCCAGCGCCGGCACCTGGAGCTTGACCACGAGCTCGCCGCTCCTCACTCCCACGATCTCGCTTCGTCCCGCGTTGGGAATGGCCTTGACCTGCACGCAAAGCCAGTCGCCGCGCGCTGTGTAGGGAAGCCCGTCATGCCGGTCGCCGGTCGCCATGTGCACAGGATACGAGGTACTCCCGGCCCTTGGCAAGGCGCGGGGACGCCATGCCAAGCGCCTGCCATCCTGCGAAGAGGCTCGTTCCCTTGCCAGGGAAGCTGGGCCTGTGCCATAGTAGTCCCCGACGACCGCACCGACAAGCGTCATCAAGGAGGAAAACCATGCCCGCGGTAGAGATTCGCCCCGGCGTGTACTGGATCGGGGTCAACGACCGGACCACCGACCTGTTCGAAGGGATTTGGCCGATTTCGGAGGAGGGGGTTTCCTACAATTCCTACTTCATCGTCGACGACAAGAAGGTCCTGATCGACCTGTCCAAGGCCCTGAAAGCCAACGAGTACATCGAACAGGTAGCCGGGCTCGTGCCCCTGAAGGACCTGGACTACGTGGTCCTCAACCACCTCGAACCGGACCATACCGGGGTCCTGCGCACGATGCTGCAGATCAACCCCGGCCTGAGGCTGCTCGGCAGTGCCAAGATGAAGGACATGCTGGCCGGCTTCTACGGCATCACCGAGAATTTCAGGGTCGTGGCCGACGGCGAGATCCTGGACTTGGGCAAACGCAAGCTCCAGTTCTTCATGACCCCCTTCGTGCACTGGCCGGAGACCATGATGACTTACGAGCCTGCCGACAAGATCCTGTTCTCCTGCGACGGCTTCGGGGGCTACGGGGCCCTGGTGGGCACGATCTTCGACGACGAATGCGAGAACCTGCCCTTCTACGAGAAGGAGAGCTTGCGCTACTACGTCAACATCGTGGCCAAGTTCAGCAAGCCGACCCTGAACGCCATCGAGAAGCTGGGGGGCATCGAGGTCAAGATCATCGCGCCCTCGCACGGGCTCATCTGGCGGAAGAACCCCGGCCGGATCGTGGAGCTGTACAAAAAGTGGGCAGGATGGGCATCCGGCCCGGCGGAGCCGGGCATCACCCTGATCTACGGCTCCATGTACGGAAACACCGAGAAGATGATGGATCTGGTGGCCAAGGGGATCAACAGCCAGGGGGTTCCCCTTTCGATCTTCGACACCGCCCGCACCCACGTGAGCTACATCCTGCCGGCCCTGTGGGCCAACAACGGGGTGGTGATCGGCGCACCGACCTACGAGGGAGGGCTCTTTCCGCCGGTTCTGGACGTGCTGCACCACGCGGCCCTCAAGCGGGTGCTGGGCAAGCAGGCGGTGATGTTCGGCAGCTACGGCTGGAGCGGCGGGGCCGTCAAGGTGATCAAGGAGATCATCGAACCCCTCAAGTGGGAGCTCCGCGAGACCCTGGAGTTCGTCGGGGCCCCCACTGCGGAGGAGATGGCCAGGGCCGAGAGCTTCGGGGCCGCCTTCGCCAAGTCCATCAAGCAGAACGGTTGACCGCGCTCAGCATCGAGCCATGACGGACGCCTCGTCTGAGCCGATGACAGAGGGGTTGGGGGACTCGTGACGCTGGAGATCATCTTCACCCTCGCAGGCGGGTTGGGGTTGTTCTTCCTGGGCATGCGGACCATGTCCGACAGCCTGCGCCGGGTCGCGAGCGAGAAGTTCAGGAGCGCCCTGGAGACCATCACCCGCCACCCGATCCTCGGTGTGCTGATCGGAACGGCGGTCACCGCCCTGGTCCAGAGCTCCAGCGCCACCACGGTCATGACCGTGGGCTTCGTCAACGCCGGGCTGCTGACCCTGCGCCAGGCCATCTCGATCATCCTGGGAGCGAACATCGGCACGACTCTCACGGCCTGGCTGGTCTCCTTCATGGCGGTGTTCAAGATCACCAGCTACTCCCTGCCGGCCATCGGTGCGGGCATGTTCCTGACCCTGCTGGGACGCACCCAGAAGCTGCGCCGCTGGGGGCAGTTCCTGATGGGGTTCGGGCTCCTGTTCACCGGCCTGGGATTCATCAAGGACGCCTTCGGACCGCTGCAGGAGCAGGGTCTTCTCAGGAACCTGTTGGTGCACTTCGGCAGCTACCCGATCCTTGGAGTCCTGCTCGGCATGGCCGTCACGGTGGTCCTCCAGAGCTCTTCGGCTACGATCGCCCTGCTGCAGCTGCTGGCCTTCACCGGGGTCATCGACTTTGCCACGGCCATCCCCATCATCCTGGGCGAGAATATCGGCACGACCATCACCGCGGAGCTGTCGGCCATAGGCGCAAACCTCAACGCCCGGAGGACGGCGCGCTCGCACGCCTTGTTGAACGTCTTCGGGGTGTGCTACATGCTCGTGCCGGTCTACCTGGGGTGGTACGCGCGCCTGATCGATTTCTTCGTTCCCGGACCGGTCACCCAGGGCAACATCATGCTGCACATCGCCCTGGCGCACACGACCTTCAACGTGATCAACTCCCTCG
>JAFGFV010000213.1 GCA_016930895.1 Spirochaetales bacterium
AATCTGACCTATCGGGAGGCCGGGGAGCTGTTTGCCCGGGTTCTGCATCTGTCCCGATCCCCGAAGGCCGCCCCGCCGCTGGCCGTCGGGGTGGTAGGGATGATGGGGTCCCTGTCCGGTTTGCTCACCCGCCGCCCGCCCGTCTTGAGTATCACCTCGGCCCGCATGCTGTGCCGGGAATGCTACTACAGCCCCCGCAAGGCCGTCCGGGAGCTGGAGCTGCCGCAGACGCCGCTGGACACTGCCGTGCGGGCTGCGGTAGCCTGGTTCACCAGGGAGGGCTGTCCATGGCAGGAACGGCAGGCGGTCCACTAGCCTCGAGTCCCCGTCTCTCCGGAAGCGTGGTCCTGGTGACCGGTTCTTCCCGGGGCATCGGCCGTGAGCTCGCTCGCCTGGCGGCAGTGCGGGGGGCCAGGGTCGTAATCAACGGCAGAAACCCCGACACGGTAGCGCAAGTCTGCACGAGCTTTGCCGCTGGAGGTCTCGAGGCGACCGGCATCGCCGCTGACGTCTCCGACCCCGCAGGCGGACGCCGCCTGGTGGAACAGGCCCTCGAACAGCTCGGCCGGATCGACCTGCTGATCAACAACGCCGGCCTGGCAATGCGGGCGCCACTGGCGGCAGCCAAGCCCGAAGCCGCCTGGCGGATCGTGCAGACCAATCTCGGCGGCGCCCTGTTTCCCACCATGGCGGCGCTCCAGCTGGCCAGGGACAGCCTGCGAAGCATCTCCTTCGTGTCCAGCCTGGCGGGACTGCACGGGATTCCTGGGGCAGCCTGCTACTGCACGACCAAAGCCGCTCTGACCGCTCTGGCTGAGTCGCTCCAGGGCGAGCTCCACGGGACGGGCATCCACGTCGGTGTCTACTACTTGGGCTTCACGCAGAACGATCCGGAAAAGCGCTTTGTCGCGCCCGATGGGGGACTGGAGCCGGTCAAGCACACCTACCGGTGGCGCCGCACCCAACGGCAAAGCGCCGCCTGGATCCTCCGCAACATCGAGAAGCGGCGCTTCAAGGCGGTTCAGACTCTTCCCGGCAAGCTCCTGCGCCCTCTGGCGCTGCTGGCGCCGTGCATCGTGAGGGGGCTGTACCGACGAGGCATCGATCAGCTCCGGTAGCCGGTCCGCCATGCATGGGCGACGGTCCGCCATGCATGGGCGGAATCGATGTTGCAAATTTGCAATTCCCGTGTATAATAATCGACAGACTCTGCACCCGGTCCTGCATCCATCGATTCGTGCCGGCAGGGGGTCCCGCGTGAGTCGCCTGCTACGCCTGTTGTTCCCCGCCGTGTTGGCCCTGACCCTTCCGTGCGCGTACCCGGATGCAAGCCGCGGCGTCGGCACCGTCGCGGCAGCCGACAGGGCGGAGCTCCGCGTCGGGCGGCAGTACCTGGTGATCATCGCCATCGACGACTACCAGCAGTGGATGCCCCTGCGCAACCCGGTACGGGAAGCCAACGAAATCAGGCAAGTCCTCGTGACCCGCTACAAGGTCGACGAGGTATTCGAGCTGTACGACCACGAGGCGACCAAGGCCAACATCATCAAGCTCTTTGTCGACCTGCAGACAAAAACAAAGGCCGAGGACTCGCTTCTCGTGTACTATTCCGGGCACGGACACCTGGACGAAAGCTCCGATACCGGCTTCTGGATACCGGCCAACGCGGGGACCGACGTCTACGAGCAGCAGAACTGGCTTCCCCATGCGCAGCTGAAAGGCCTGATCGCCAACGCCGCGTCGGACCACGTCCTGGTCATCTCGGATTCCTGCTTCGCCGGGGACTTGATCTACTCGACCCGTTCGCTGCCCGCACAGACAACGGCGGAGTATTTCAAAGAGGCCTACTCCCGGATTTCCAGACAGGTGCTGACCTCGGGAGCCGTGGAGGCCGTTCCGGACGGGTCGCCGTTCGCAGAGCAGCTGATATCGGTACTCACGCGCAACGACGAACCCCTGCTGGATGCGCTGATGCTGTACAACGAGCTGCGCCTCGGGGTGAGAGGATCGACGCCCCTGTTGGGGTCTCTCGCTGGCACGGGACACCAGGAAGGCGCGAGCTTCCTGCTCTTCCTGCGCGATGAGCTCGCCCCGGAGGCCTCACCCTTCCCTGTCGAAGTCCCACCGGAGGATCGGGCGGACGAGAGAGCAACGAGAACGAGGCGCCTCTCCACGGGACTGGCGTGCGGCGCGCTCATCACGGTGGGCTGGTTCGAGCGGGCCTTCGTAACCGAGCCCGCTCCCAGCTGGCGGCTGCACTACCGTTACCTGCAGGATTGGGGAGAAACCCTCGCCGGGTTGCGCGTGGGGGTGCTGATCCTCACCGGCAAGGACGAGCTGGAGAATCCTCTGAATCCCTACCCCTGGGATGCGACCACCTGGCTCGTGACGGCGAGCTTCGGCTACGCCACCGTCTTCGACCCGCTGGCCTATATCACCGCGGAGGTGACCGCCGGCGCCGCAGTCAATGTCATCAGGACATACTCTCCGGAGCTCCACACGACCAACAATGTGAAACTGCATCTCGGAACGGCGGTCGGCGTCGGACTGAGATTCATGGACCGGCTGAAGGTGACCGTTTTCGGGAGACTCGACTCGATCTTCTTCGAAGAGGCCGTATTCCTGGCAATTACGCCGGAGCTGTCCGTCGAGTACACCTTCTAGCGGCGAGGAGGGAGCAGTGCGCCAGAGGTCAGACCTCGGGCGGTGGAAGGCCGCAGCCATCTTCGCGATCGGACTGGTACTCGGCGCCCTGTTGGCCAGACCCTGCGCGCTCGATGCGCAAGCCGCAGCGGTTCGTTTTGGCTGGGCCCTGGTGTACCAGGACGGGAGCGGGATGACCAAGCCCATAGACTACACGGCGAACATCGTGCCCATGAATGCCGGGGATCGCTTCCGGTTCTACTTCAGAGCCGACAGCCCCTGCCTGGTGTACCTGTACCTGTTCGATGCCCAAGGCAACCTGTCTCTGCTGTTCCCCCGGGAGATCGATTCACCGCAGCGGGTGCTGCAGTCGAACGCGCGCCGCGTTCTCCCCGACAACGAAACCTGGTACTACCTGGACGACCAAGGCGGCGTCGAGACATTCTATCTGGTCGTCTCCCGGCGGGCACAGAACCGGCTCGAAGCGGCCACCAGGCGATTCGCCGGACCCGTCGCGCAGCCCAACGGGCCTGGGGCCGCCGACGCCAAGTACGCCGTCCTCGACGAAATCCGGCGAATCATGCAACGCAACAGTCACCTTTCCGGCGCAGCGGAAAGACCGGCAGCGATCGCAGGAGAGTTCCGCGGAGTCGACGAAGAGTATCAGGTCAAAGGGATCAGCGTCGAAAGCGATCGAACCTATGTCACGACGATTCGTCTCGCGCATTAGGAGCCTCCGTTCCGGCAGAGCGGCTGTCGTCATAGCGTCAACGCTTGTCCTCGTTTTCGCCCTGTCGCTGCTGTTTCATGGCCTGTTCGAGCGGTGGGACCACCAGATCAGTGACCGCTACTTCACGCTGCGATATCGACTCCTGGGCCCTCAGGAGATTTCCCCCCGTCTCGTGCATGTCGTGATCTCCGACTCGAGCCTTCGCGCCTTGGGGACGCCCCAGTGGGACCGGGAGTTGTGCGGCCGGCTGATCCAGCTGCTGCAGCAGACCAACGTACGGCTATTGGCCTGCGACATCCTGTTCGAGTTCCCGGGCACAGACCAGCACGACAGATTGCTCATGGATGCGGTCGCGGGCCCCAGGCCGGTGTTCTTGCCCCTCGTCGTGTGTCCCGCT
>JAFGFV010000214.1 GCA_016930895.1 Spirochaetales bacterium
CATATCGTCCTGATCGCCACCCTGCTGTCGAGCCTGTGGACCTTCAACGACTTCAACGTGATCTACATCCTGACCCGGGGCGGCCCGGCCAGCACCACGGACATCCTGATCACCTCGATCTACAAGACCGGCTTCGAGTTCCGCAAGTTCAGCCAGGCCTCGGGCATGGCGGTGGTCACCTTCGTGATCCTGAGCGTCCTGAGCCTGCTGTACGCCCGGGTATACTTCCGCCAGGAGAAGACAGGATGAAGTGGAAGAATCGCGGCAAGATCCCGGCCATCATTCTGGCGATCCTGCTGCTCGTGGTGCTGCTGTTCCCGTTCTTCGCCATGATCTCGACCATGCTCAAGAGCGGCAAGGAGGTCTACACCTCTCCGCCCTACTGGATCCCGAAGCAGCTGTTGTTCTCGAACTTGTGGTCGGTCTGGCGGGAATACGAGCTGGCCGTCTACTTCCGTAGCAGCGTGATCATCGCCCTCGGGGCCATGGTTCTGAACACCCTGGTCACGGTGCCGGCGGCCTACGCGGTGGCCCGCCTGCGCTTTCCCGGCCGCAAGGGGGTGCTGTACCTGTTCCTGATGATCGAGATGTTCTCCCCGGTGATCGTCGTGATCTCCCTGTTCAAGATCGTGGCCGGGCTGGGCCTCTTGGACACGTACTGGTCCCTGATCGTCGCAAATGCCGTGTTCACCATCGCCTTCACCATCTGGATGATGAACGGCTACTTCAAGTCCATCCCCATGGAGATCGAGGAGGCGGCCCTGATCGACGGCTGCACCCGGGTGCAGACCATCACCAGGGTCATGATCCCGATTGCCGTGCCGGGGCTGGTGACCGCCATGATCTACAGCTTCATCTACGCCTGGAACGAGTTCCTGTTTGGCCTGACCTTCATCCAGTCCAAGCCCAAGATGCCCCTGGTGATCGGGCTGTACCAGTTCGTGGGGCGCTGGACCACCCAGTGGGAGCTGTTGAACGCCGCCGCCTTCTGGGCCCTGATCCCGGTGCTGGTCCTGTTCTACCTGATCGAGAAGCGCCTGGTGGCCGGCCTGGCCGGCGGTGCGGTCAAGGCTTGAGGCCGGGAGGCTCGCAGGGAGGCTCACGATGAACATGGTGGTCAGGGAAGAGCGGAGGCAGGCGGGAATCGCCGCGGCCGCGGCTGCCGCGAAGCTCCTGCGGGAAGCAGTGGCGCGCCGCGGCGAGGCGACCATCATCTTCGCCACGGGCGCCTCGCAGTTCGATTTCCTGGACCACCTGACCTCCCTGGACTTGCCGTGGAAAAAGGTGCGCATGTTCCATCTGGACGAGTACATCGGGCTGCCGGCGACCCACCCGGCGAGCTTCCGGAAGTATCTTCGCGAGCGGCTCCTGGAACGGACCGCGATCCGGGACCACCACCTGATCGACGGGGAGGCGGATCCGGCCACGGAAGTGGCCCGGCTCAACGAGCTGATCCGGCGCCACTCGCCGGACCTGGCCTGCGTGGGAATCGGCGAGAACGGCCACCTGGCCTTCAACGATCCCCCCGCCGATTTCGACACCGACGACCCCTACATCGTGGTGAATCTGGACGAGCGCTGCAAGAAGCAGCAGGTAGGGGAGGGATGGTTCTCCGGGGTCGACGAGGTGCCCGACCGGGCGGTCAGCATGTCCATCCGGCAGATCATGAAGGCCGCCCACATCGTTTGCACCGTGGTGGGAGCGCAGAAGGCGGATGCCATGCACGGCTGCTTCGACGGCCCGGTGACACCGGAGCGGCCGGCCTCGATCCTGAGGGAGCACCCGCACTGCACCATCTTCCTGGATCGGGCGGCAGCGGCCAAGCTGGAGAAGGACCCGTCCGGCTACTGACCTCCTCAGCCTAGGACGAGTCGGACTAAGTCTTGACTTTGTCTTTGCGTGCGCTTGTTCTGACAACCATGAAGTCCGTCACCACCCACGAAGCCAAGACCCATCTCTCCGCTCTTCTCAAGGCAGTGGAGCGGGGCGAGGAGGTCACGATCCGCCGCGGACAGAATGCGATCGCCAAGCTCATCCGCATAGACGAGGTCACTACTCCGAAGAGGCCGCCGACCGGCACGGTCACTTCGAAAGGGGTGCGCTACGATCCGGAGGCCTTCGAGCCGCTGGACCGCGAGGGCATGGAAAGGTTGGGGTTGGTGTGACCGTGCTTCTGGACACCTGCACGCTGTTGTGGCTTACCCAGGGCGCCGCGGCTGTCCCCCGCCAGCCGCGGCGCCCTGGATGACCCGGAGAACCAGCTGATGGTCAGCCACTCCTCGCTCTGGGAGCTGGCCCTGAAGACCGTGGCGGGGAAAGCGGTCTTCTCGCCGCCCCTGCGGCGATGGCTGGCGGAGCAGCAGGGCATCTGGCACTTCAGCTACCTCTCCGTCACCGAGGAGCACATCCTGAGGACTCTGGAGGTCCAGCGGCACCATCAGGATCCCTTCGACCGGCTCTCCTGGTGGCTCAGGCGCTGGAGCGGAACCTGCCCCTCGTTACCCCGGACCCTGCGATCGGAGAGTACCCTGTCCAGGTGATTTGGTGAGGCGGGCAGCCGGACCAAAGCTTGCGCCCGCCAGGGCTCACCCCGACTACAGCAGCTCCGCCGCCAGCTCGGCCAGGGGGCTGCGTTCGGACTTCTCCAGGGTCACGTGCCCGAACACCTTCTGCCCGCGAAAGGCCTCGACCAGGAAGGTCAGGCCGTTGGAGTTGGAGTCCAGGTACGGGTTGTCGATCTGAAAGGGGTCCCCGGTCAGGATGACCTTGGTGCCGGTGCCTGCCCGGCTCACCACGGTCTTGACCTCGTGGGGCGAGAGGTTCTGGGC
>JAFGFV010000215.1 GCA_016930895.1 Spirochaetales bacterium
ATGGTGGCCAACCCCAACCACGAGCCGCGGTTCTTCGCCTCGGCGGACTTCGCGGAGAAGAACACCCCGGTCTCCTTCCTCACCTCGCACCTGGCTGACACCTTCATGAGCATCACGCGCCTGCGGCCCCTGGAGGTGCAGGCGGTCGGCTACAGGCAGAAGCTCCCTTCCCTCGCCCCCATCCCGGTGAACGGCTACGACCTGGTCGACACGGAGGTGATGTTCGAGGAGGGCGTTTTGTGCCACCTGATCACCGGGTGGGCCATCCCGGACGCGGCCAACTGCCTGACCGTGCAGACGGCCCGGCTGGTCTTCACCGAGTGCATTCTCGATCTGTGGCAGGAGCACTACAGCTACCGGGAGGTGACACCGCAGGGGATCGAGGACCGGAACATCCTCTTCAGGAACTTCGAGGAGGACGGGACGGTCTCGGGCTACGGGATGGACTGCCCGGGCAAGATCATCGCCAACATCCTCCGCTTCCGCGATGGCCGCATGGCCGCCGCGGATCGGGAGGCGCTGCTTTCCCCGCTCACCCTCGGGCTCTACACGACCCTCGTCTGCGAATGCGCCCATGAGTCGCTGCTCCGGGGCAAAGAGGCGGCGCCCGGGGTCGTTCGCGGCGTTCCAGTGGACGCGCGTGAGCTCCTGGCCGAGCGCGTTGGCAGCGCCGCGGAGCAGTACTACCGGTAGGGGGAGCGCGCCATGCTCGACACACGCCCCCGGCGCACGAACCGCCCCACCGCCGCAAGACCGGCTCCGCAAGACGTCGGCAAAGGGCGCGCTGTGCCGGGGCGGTGTCCCCGGATGTCGAGCCACGGCCGGCGAGTCAGCCCGGGGAACCAGCAGTCCCGGACGCAGTGGCGCCGGAGAAGCGGATGTTCGCCTTGCGATCGATCTACCTCAGGAGGGCGTGCACGTTCGAAGCGGCAGACAGCGGCAGGCCCACGAGCTGCATACCGACCTCGTGGAGAAGGCAGCTGTCGCGCTCAGGAAGCTCTCGATCTCGCCCTTGGTGAAGCCCTTCGTGAGGGCCGTCCGGATGTGGGCATAGCAGCAGGCATCGCAGCCGTTGACCTCGATCACGGCCAGCATCAGCCGTTCCGCGAACCTCGCATCGATCGTGGCCCGAAAGACGCTGCCGATGACCGGGGCTTCTCGCAAAGCGGCCCTCGTGCGGCCTTGCGCATCCGGAGCGCCCGGACCAGGGTCGAGCCCCCCGACTACTGCGCTCAGCCCGAAGGTCCCCACCAGAACGGCCTGGACGACCCGCGGGAAGAGAAACGACAGCACGGTCCGGTCCACGAAAAAAAGCGGAAGGCTCGGAACCAACCGCCCTGCGGGCCGAGAGGGTAGCCAATCGGTCGGGGATGCTCCATAGCTGCCGTGTTCGCGTACGCACGGGGCTCAGTGGAAGTATTCGAAGGACAGCGACGGCTGGGAGTCTATGGGTTGAGAAGGCCCTGCGCCGGCGGCCTGCTCCGCGGCGGCATCTCGCCCACCGGGAGCTTCACCCGTTCCGGAGTGACGGTCAGGCAGTCGCAGGTGCTGACAAAGCTCACGGCGAGCTGCCGCCGCCCCGGGTTCACGATGGTGAGCTCCCGTTCCAAGGAGGCAGCCGCCGAGACCGTACCGAAGTCCCATTCCTCGGGCTCGAGGTCAGGCGGGGCGGGGCTGGGCTCGTGCACCCGGACAGGAGGAGGAGCACAGACCAGAGCATCCCGCGAAGCGTCATGCGCCCCCTGCCTCAGCCTGCGGAATGGGCCCGCACGAACTCCAGGATTTTGGCCTTGATCGCGTCCCGGATCTCCCGGACCCTCGCAAGCTTCTGCTCGTGCGTACCCGTGACCTGGGAGGGATCGTCGAAAGGCCAGTGCAGGCGCTCGACTGGCCCGGCGCTCGGAAAGATCGGGCAGCGTTCGGCGGCCTCCTTGCTACACACCGTGATCACGTAGTCGTAGCTCCGCCCCTGCTTGTAGAACTCGAAGACGCTGTTGGTTTTCTTTCCGGAAATGTCGATCCCTTCCTCTTTCATCACCTCGGCCGCCAGGGGGTTGATCGCTCCCGGCTCCAGTCCCGCGCTCTCCACCTCGAAGCGCTCTGCGCCGAGCTTCTTGAGGTATTCCTCGGCCATCTGACTGCGGGCGCTGTTGTGCACGCAGATGACCAACACCTTCTGTTTCATGTCTTGTCTCCTTACATCACGATCGTGAGCACGGCGAGGCCGGCGAACAACCCCGCCAGCGCCAGTTTGACCGCTCCCATCCGTCTCTGAAAGAGCGCGGTAAGGCCCTTCAGGCTCAAGCCCGCGAAGCTGAGGCCGAACACCACCAGCAGGGGCACGATGAACCCCAGGTTGTAGATCAGCAGATACACGTAGCCCCTGAGCGCTCGCCCGGAGCGCACCGTGTAGGCGATGGTCGGCAGGTACACCTGTCCGGTGCAGGCCAGCTCGAAGACCGCCACCAGGAACCCCAGCACGATCGCGCTTCCGACCAGGGCTCCGGAGCGGGTCCGGGCCTTGATCGAGGTGTGGATCCGGCGCTTCATGGCTCCCGGGAGCTGCAGCAGGATCTTGCCGGTCTTGCCCTGGCGGATCAGCAGGTAGTCGTAGAGGCTCAAGGCCGCGAAGGCCGCCAGCACGGCGACCAGCGCCCAGCGGATGATTTGCGCCACCAAGTAGAAGGAGCTGGCGTAGCGCAGGGCGTTCAGAAAGCCCAGCCCGATCAGATAGTAGGTCACGAAGACGCTGGCCGTGTAGAACAGGCCGAGGACCAGCAGCTCCCGGCGGGTCTTGCCGGCCACGGCCAGGGCCGAGATCAGAAAGATCAGGGTGGTGAAGGCGCACGGATTGATCCCGTCCAGGAGGCCGGCCGCGATGACCGGCAGCACGGTCAGATCCGCTCGCCCGGGGCCGGCGGCGGAGCCTTCGCCCCGTGCGGGCGCCCGCCCCCCTGCGCGGCCCCTCTCCGCCCCGGCGGACTTCTGGCTCATGAGCTCGACGATCAGCTCCCGGAACTTGGCCTCGATCTCCCGGTCGCCCTGCAGCACCCGGTTCCCGGCCACGATGGAGGGATAGGCTCGCTCCTCCTCGCCCAGCGCCTCGAGCAGAGCCAGATAGGCCTGATAGGTCTCCGGCTCGAAGATGTTTCCCTTCTCGAGGCTCAAGGCCACGCCCAGCTCCCGCTCCAAGCGGGGGATCTCTTCGGCGAGAAAGCGCTCGCAGCTCCTGCAACCCGGGGAGTAGTAGTAGGACACCGACAGGGAGATGCCGGCCGCCTCGCCGGGGGGCCCGCCGCCCGCGGCCGCCGGGCCCCCCGGCGCCGCGGCTATCACCTCCCCGGATACCCGGTACAGGGCCTTCTCCAGCCCCACCGAGGTGGTGCGGACCACGTAGTCCATGTCGATGGCGCCGTCGTAGCCGGCCGGGTCGAAGGTCAGGGCGAAGACTGTCTCCCCGCCGAACGGAATCTCCTCCTGGCCCGGCTCGACGTACAGGCAGTCGCAGGTGGGGATGAG
>JAFGFV010000216.1 GCA_016930895.1 Spirochaetales bacterium
ACGTCAAGTGGTGGCAAGAAGCGTGGCGGGGTATCGGGCCGGGAGGGGCTTGCCGCGGCCGCGTTGGGTCGGTATCTTGGTCCTCGTATGAGCCCGGGTCCGACCTGATCGTGTGTTGACGTTTCCCCCCTTCACTTCGAGTCTTGGGTTATGCGCGGTCGAGCGCATTGAGCTCGAAACGCATTCTGGTGCCCCGAGCGCGGTTTGTCCTCTGGAGATTTGCAGGTCACTGAACATGAGTTTGAGGAAAGAGATCGAGCGGCGACGAACCTTCGCCATCATCAGTCACCCGGACGCGGGCAAGACCACTCTGACCGAGAAGCTGCTGCTGTTCGGCGGGGCCATCCGGCAGGCGGGCGCCGTCAAGTCGAACAAGATCCAGCGCACCACGGCGTCGGACTTCATGGAGATCGAGCGCCAGCGGGGCATCTCGGTCGCCACGGCGGTCATGAGCTTCGAGTACGCGGGGCTGCTGATCAACATCCTCGACACCCCGGGGCACAAGGACTTCGCCGAAGACACCTACCGCACCTTGACCGCCGTGGACAGCGTGATCCTGGTGGTGGATAGCGCGAAGGGCGTGGAGGAGCAGACCGAGAAGCTCATGCAGGTGTGCCGCATGCGCCACACCCCGGTCATCGTGTTCGTGAACAAGCTGGACCGCGAAGGCAAGCGTCCGCTGGAGCTCGTCGACGAGCTGGAGCGCAAGCTGGACATCCCCGTGCGCCCGCTCTCCTGGCCCGTTGGCGGCGGCAACAGATTCAAAGGAGTGTACAACCTGCTCGACCGGAATCTCTACCTGTTCCATCCGGGCAAGACGGTGGTGGAGGGCGACCGGCGGCTGTTCGAGAGCCTCGAGGACCCCGAGCTGGACCGGGAGTTGGGGCAGGACGCACGGCGGCTGCGGGAAGCCGTGGAGCTGGTCGAAGGGGTGTATGAGCCGTTCTCGCCCCGAGAGTACCTGGCCGGAAGGATCGCCCCGGTGTTCTTCGGCAGCGCTCTCAACAACTTCGGGGTGCGCGAGCTCCTGGAGACCTTCGCTCGAATTGCCCCGCCTCCGCTGCCGCGGCCCGCCGATCCGCGGCCCGTTTCGCCCGAAGAAGAACGCTTTTCGGGCTTCGTGTTCAAGATCCACGCCAACCTGGATCCCAGGCACCGCGACCGGATCGCCTTCCTGCGCGTGTGTTCGGGGCGGTTCCAGCGGGACAAGCCGTTCTACCACGTGCGCCTGGGCAAGGGCCTGCGCTTTTCCGCGGCCTACAGCTTCCTGGCCCGGGAGAAGAACATGATCGACGAAGCCTACCCGGGGGACGTGATCGGACTGTACGATCGAGGGGACTTGAAGATCGGCGACACCCTGACCGAGGGGGAGGAGCTCTCGTTCCGAGGCATCCCCAGTTTTTCCCCCGAGCTGTTCCAGGAGGTCATCAGCACCGATCCTCTGCGGCACAAGCAGCTGGACAAGGGCATCCGGCACCTGACCGAGGAAGGTGTCGCGCAGTTGTTCCTGCAGGGTGGCGGCCGCCGCAAGATCCTGGGCGCGGTCGGGGCGCTGCAGTTCGAGATCATTCGCCACCGGCTCGTCCACGAGTACGGGGCTGCCTGTCGGATGGAGCCGGTGCCATATGCCCGGGCCTGCTGGATCACGGCCGGCGATCCCGCTTCGCTGCGAGAGTTCGTTCGCTTCAACGAGGCCGACGTTGCTCTGGACAAGGATGGCCGGCCGGTGTACCTGGCCGAGTCCGACTGGGCAATGCGCTACGCAGCCAAGAGCTACCCGCGGGTGCAGTTTTACTTCACCTCTGAGCTCGACCGGAGCGAGTCCCGCGTGGACCTGCGGGAGTGGCAGGTGGCCGTGCAACGCTGAGGCAGGGTCGCCCCGCGGGCACAGGCGGGGCCGGCCAGCGTCCCGTGCCGGCAATACCGGAGATCTCCCAGCTTGCTGAAATAGTGCGGGCGCTTCACGGAAACCTGACACTCCGCAGCCACGGAAATCCCAGTCGATCTGGAGTGCACTGGATTGAGACGCGCCCGCATTCGAGAAACCCTCTATCTGGCAGCTGTCGGTCTGCCAGGCGGGCATCCACCTGTGGGATATGCGCGGGATTCCAACCCACGGCCTAAGGCTTGCGGAGGCCATGGCGGTTGGTAGCGTGCTGGGCTTGGGGAGCTCCGACACGTCATACCCAGTTCGCAAGGCTCACTGCAACCCGAGAAACAGCCGAAGCCCCTCTTCGATCGTCCGGAGTTCATCCTCGTTGATCCGCCCATAGACTCGGTTCACTCGCCGCTTGTGGACCGAACGAACCTGGTCGACAAGGGCATACGACTGCACGCGCAATCCGCTCTTCCCGGGCCTCAGGGCCGGACAAAGCGCTCGCTCGCCCGAATCTTGGTGATGGGACCCACGCACAGCACGGGGAAGCGTTGCTCTTCCAGCACCTCGGGATCGGTGACCGCGACGCAGGGGTGAATCCCCTGTTGCTCGGGGCCGAACGTCGGATCAAGAGTGACCAGGACGACTGTCCCGCGCACGAGCTTCATCTATGCTCTCCTGGTCCAGCCCTGCCCAGGAATCCATCGGACGCTCTCCCCGGCATCGACGTCGACGAGACCGAAATCTCCTTTGGGCAGACTGGCAATCCAGTCGTCGGCACCGGCCTGCGCCAGGCGTTCGCTTTCCGGGTGTGGCGCGCGCAGCGACCGTCGGAGCTCCTCCTTCCGGCGTCGCTCGAGTTCATTCTGGACTGCCTGAACGATGAACCTGCTTCTGTTGTTTTCTCTTCGGTCGATATCGCGGACCAGCTCTTCAGGAATCGTGACGGTTACTCGTGCATTCATTCTGATATCCTCGATAAGATCATTCTGAGGATCGTACTCAGCGTCAACTAATGGGATAGCAGCCCCCCGCACCAAACGAGGTCTGACCATGTCTACGTAAGTGAGCAACGTCGGATTCGAACCCGGGGCCTGAGGCTTCCGGAGGCATCGGCCCTCCTGCGCAAGCGACCGCTGGCACGTCGGGCCAGCGCTCGGATTCTGCACCTACCCCGTGGTCTGGAACTCGATCTTTTTGGCCTCCGACACGCGTCTTGACGCATCGAGCACCTCGATGGACACAAGATCCCCCGCCTCGTCATAGTCGAGGATCACGCCGGGC
>JAFGFV010000217.1 GCA_016930895.1 Spirochaetales bacterium
GCGCTCCCACGCGGTGATCTGCGGGTGGAACGCCAACGGCGAGAGGATCCTCGAAGGCCTCGGGCACCTGTACCGGGGAGGCAAGCGCGGGGTCGTCCTGGTCAACGAGATGGACCCGGAGGAGTTCCAGAGCCTGTCGGCCCGGCACCCGGACATGGACCTGCGGTTCGTGCGAGGGGACTTTAGCAACGAGAAGGTGCTTCGGCGCGCCTCGATCCAGACCGCTCGAACGGCGATCATTCTGGCCGACACCTCGGCCAAGATCGGCGGCGTCGGGGCCGACGAACGGACCATCCTGGCCGCCCTCGCGGTCAACGCCCTGAACTCGGACATCGCCACCATCGCCGAGGTGCTGAACGCCGAGAACGAGCAGCACCTGCGCCGGGCCAACGTGGACGACATCCTGGTCAACGGGGAGTTCAACGGCTTCCTGCTGGCCAGCGCCACCATGGCACCGGCCATTCCCATGGTCACCAAGGAGCTGCTGTCCTTTCACAGCCGGAGCTTCCTGAAGCAGGTCCCGGTCCCCGCGGGCTTCGTGGGCAAGAGCTTCGGCGAGCTCTCGGAGTCCTTCCTGAAATCCGGCGTCGGGGTGCTGATCGGCCTGCTGTCCGAGGAGAGCAAGATGTCCCTCGACGACATCCTGTCGGAGGGCTCCTCCGCCATCGACGCCTTCATCAAGCAGAAATTCGCGGAAGCCGAGCTGGACGTCTTCGAGGGGGAGAAGGAGGAGCTCCAGATCCGGCTCAACCCCGGGGCCGACTACCTGATCAAGGAGAACGAGGCGGCCTTCATCATCGGCGACACGGCGGGGTGAGCGAGAAGAGCATGAGCAGGCGCAGGGGAAAAGCGGAGCTGGAGGCCTTTCGGAAGATCGGCCTGCTCGCCGATCTGCCGGAGGAGGAGCTGGCGGCCATTCACGCGGTCGCCCGGGAGGTCAGGGTCCCTTCCGGCCAGGTGATCATGCGCGAGGGGGAGGTTGGGGACTCCATGTACCTGTTCGCCGAGGGGGAGGCCCTGGTCTCCAAGAACCTGACCCTCAAGACCGGCAAGCACGGTTTCAGCCAGGCGGAGAAGTCCATGGTGCGCCTCAACGCTCAGGGCGTCTCGTTTTTCGGAGACATGGCCATGTTCGAAAACGACGTTCGCAGCGCCACGATCACCGCCTCCGGCGACTGCCTGCTCTACGAGATTACGCGAGAGGCCTTCGAGAGGCTGGCCGCCGGGCGCCCTGCGCTGGGCTACACGCTGGTGCGCAAGATCGCCGTGGTCCTGTGCAACAGGTTGCGCCAGGCGAACCAGGACATCCTGAAGCTGACCACGGCCCTGTCGATCGCGTTGTCCAAATGAAGAAGCCAGGCGGAGTCCTGCTGTTTCTGGCCGCCCTCCTGGTCCTGGCCGGCGGCCTGGTTGTGCCCGGCGGGTCGGTCTGGGCACAGGAGCTCTCCGAGCCGCCCAGGCCGGATGGGTTCAGCTCCATTCGCCTGGGCATGGAGCTGGACACGGTCAAGGAGCTCCTGCAGCAGGACCCGCTGTTCGCCTACCGCGGGGACCCCGACGTGAGCCTGCTTCCCCAGCCGCAGCAGACACTGATCGAGTGCGCCGGCACCACCTACATTCGCCGAGCCTTCTTCCAGTTCCATGAACGCAGCCTGTACATCATGATCCTGGCCCTGGACCCGGCCCGCCTGGACTACTACACCGTGTACTCCACCCTCAAGGCCAAGTACGGGGACCCCGACCGCCTGGACCCGAGCGAGTCCGTCTGGGAGTTCGAGGGCCTCCGGCTCTCCCTGGAGCGACCCCTGAGCGTCAAGTACATCGACACCGGTGTCTTCCAGCGGCTGCAGGAGGAGGCACAGGCCGGGGAGGATCTGCGGGCGCTTGCCAAAGAACGCTTCCTGGAGCGGTTCTAAGTTGAACATGGGCAAGGTGTTGTTGGCCCTGGTGCTCGCCGTGCCGCTGCTGTGCGGATGCGCTTCGAAGCTCGAGCGGATCGAGGTGGAGATCGGCGGCGAGCCCTTCCTGCTCGAAGTGGCCCGCACGGAGGAGGAGAAGCGCACGGGCCTGATGGACCGCAACTCCCTGGGCGAACGGGAAGGGATGATCTTCGTGTACGAGGATGACCAGCACCTGGCTTTCTGGATGAAGAACACCCCGATCCCCCTGACCCTGGCCTTCCTGTCCAAGGACGGGGAGATCCTGCAGATCGAGGAGCTCAAGCCCTTTTCCCTGAAGTCGGTCGTGTCCGAGCGCGCGGCCCGCTACGCGCTGGAGCTGCCGCGGGGGGCCCTCGCGGAGCTCGGAGTCGAGGTCGGCGACCGCATCGCGCTCCCGCCGGAGCTCCCGTAGAGGCCCGTCGGGACTTCCGCCGTGCCCGGGCCGGCTACTGGCCCCCCTCCTGCTTTCCGGGCTCTTCGAGCTCCGGGAAGAGCTTGAGCTCCGGCTCCACGGTGGCGCCGCCCTTTTTCTCCGGCTCGTTGATCAGGATCTCGACCTTGCGCTCGATCTTGGCCAGCTCCTTTTCCAGCTCCCGGGCCAGGCGCATCCCTTCCTCGAACAGGGACAGCGCCTCCTCGAGGGGCAGGTCTGCGGAGCGCAGGCGCTCACTCAACTCCTCCAGCCGGGCCAGGCGCTCTTCGAAGCTCTTCATGGGTCTTTCTCCTTGACGGTCGCCACGAGCGTCCCCTGGTGCAGGCGGATTCCCAGGAGCTCGTCGGTCTCCACCTGGGTGGAGGAGCGCACCACCTCCGCGGTGGCGCGCCGCGAGACCACGGCGTAGCCGCGCTCGAGGATCGTCAGCGGGGAGGCGTCCCGCAGGGTTTGGGCGAGGAGCGCCAGGCGGTGCCGGGCCGGAACCAGGCGCTCCTCCATGCCGCGGCGCAGGTCCTCCCTCGCGCCGTCCAGCGCGAGCAGGACGGGCTGGAGAAGCTGACGGAAGCTGCGCTCCAGGGCCTCGCCCGAGAACCGGGAGAGCAGAAGGCGCACCCGCTCCAGGCGATTGTTGAAGCTCTGGGAAACGGCGCTCTCCAGCGAGCGGACGCGGGAGGCGAGCTCGAGCCTGGAAGCGGAGACCATCTCCGCGGCCGCCGAGGGGGTGGGGGCGCGCACGTCCGCGGCCAGATCGGAGAGGGTGAAGTCGATCTCGTGGCCCACCGCGGAAATGACCGGGATCTCCGACTCCGCGATGGCCCGGACCAGGCTCTCCTCGTAGAAGGGCAGGAGGTCCTCCAGGGAGCCCCCGCCGCGGGTCACGATGATCACGTCGGCCATTCGGAACTCATTGGCCCGGCGCACCTGCCGCGCCAGGACCTCCGCCGCCTCGTCCCCCTGGACCGGGGCGGGCAGGATGACCAGGCTCAGGCCCGCGTTGCGCCGCCTGAGCACCTGCAGGATGTCCCGGATCGCGGCCCCGGTCGGGGAGGTGACCACGGCCACCCGGGATGGGAACATGGGCAGGGGCCGCTTGCGGGCCTCTTCGAACAGGCCGAGGGCCGCGAGGGCCGCCTTGCGCTTCTCCAGCATGGCCAGGAGCTCCCCCTCGCCGGACTTGACGAGGGTTTCGCAGACGAGCTGGTAGGTGCCGCGCTTGGCGTACACGGACAGATTCCCGCTGGCCTTGACCTTCATGCCGTCCGCGGGCTGGAAGCCCAGGCCGAACAGGCGGTTGCGGAACATGACCACCGAGAGCACGGCCTCTTCGTCCTTGAGGCTGAAGTACAGGTGCCCGGTGCTGGAAGGGCGGAAGTTGGAGATCTCCCCTTCCACGGTGACGCCGGAGAACTCGTCCTCCAGGACGCCCCGCACCAGGCGGGTGATCTCGGTGACCGTGTAGGTTCGAGCTGCCGGTTCGCCCATGGCGAGGTGAGTGTAGCGGTTTGGTCGGGGAATGACAATTGAAAAACTCTTTCAAATGTCGATAATCTCCTTGAGACATGAAAAACCTGGCTGTGGTCAATGCCCTGGGGCTCGCCCCGTACGCCGCAGGCCCCCTGCCGGATGGGTCGACCTCGATCCAGCGGGTGGCTGCCTACGCCCGCAAGCTCCCGGGGGTCGAGCGCGCGGTGCTGCTCGTGCCGCCGGCCGGCGCCGGGGGCTCGCCGGGGTGGGTTCCCGGGCCCGATGCCGCCGCCGGTCTGGAGCTCGTTCGACTGGAGGCGGCGCCGGGGCAGCCGGGGCCTTCCCTGGTGGAGCTGTTGAGGTGCCTGCAGGAGCTCTCGGCGGGGTATGAGGCCGTGTTCTACTGTTTCGCCGACTGCCCGCTCCTGGACGCGGGCCTGTCCGAGACCATGCTGGACAATCACCGCCAGTACTTCGCCGACTACACCTTCGCCGACGGGTACCCCTACGGCCTGGCTCCGGAGATCCTGCGGCCGGGCGTGCTGGGCGGCCTGATCGCCCTGGCCGAAAAGGCGGCGGGCGAGGGTGCGGGCGCCGGGACGGCCAGTGGCGCCGGGACGGCCAGCGGCGCCGGGACGGCCAGCGGCGCCGGGACGGCCAGCGGCGCCGGCGGTGAGCAGACCCCCCTGCCGCCCGGGCGGCAGGCCCTGTTCGAGCTGATCAAGCGGGACATCAACGCCTTCGACATCGAGACCGAGCTCTCTCCGGTAGACCTGCGCCTACTGCGGGTCGAGCTTGCCACCGACAGCCGCAGGAACACGCTGCTCGTGGAGCGGCTCATGGAGGCCGGGGCCGTGGACGCCGCGTCGACCTGCAGGCTGCTGCAGGAGCGGGCGGAGCTGCTGCGCACCCTGCCGGCATTCGTGGCCGTGCAGATTGTGGAGGGGTGTCCGCAGCGCTGTTCGTACTGCCCGTACGGCCAGCGCACCCTGACCAGCGTGGGAAAACAGGGGGAGATGCCGTCGGAGCGCTTCCGGCGGGTCGTGGAGGAGGTGGCGGCGCTCTCCCGGGAGGCCACCATCGGGGTGTCCCTCTGGGGGGAGCCGGCGTACCACAGTCGCTTCGCCGAGTTGGCCGGCATGGTCCTGGAGCGCGGCCTGGGGCTGGTGGTGGAGACCTCGGGGCTGGGTTGGTCCGACGAGGTGCTTGCCGGCGTCTCGCGCCTCGCAGGATCGATCGATTGGATCGTCTCTCTGGACGCGTCGGACCCCACGCTGTACCGGGAGCTGCGGGGGGAGGGTCGCGAGCAGGCTCTGGCGGCGGTGGAGGCCCTGCAGCGGCTGTTTCCCGGGCGCGTGTATCCCCAGGCGGTACGAATGAAGGCCAACGAGCAGGACCTCGAAGGGTTCTACCGGTACTGGAAGAGAAACGGCGGGAACCTCATCATCCAGAAATACGACTCCTTCTGTGGGGTGCTGCCCGATCTGCGGGTCACGGACCTGTCGCCGCTCAAGCGCTTTCCCTGCTGGCATCTCAAGCGCGACCTGAGCGTGCTGATCGACGGGCGGGTTCCCCTGTGCAGGGAGGACCTCGGGCTCGAGCATCCGCTGGGAAACCTCTTCGAAGAGTCGCTGGCGGACATCTGGGAGCGCGGGACCAGCTTCTACCTGCGGCATCTGTCCGCCGACTACCCGCGGCTGTGCGCGCAGTGCGATGAGTACTACACCTTCAATTTTTAGCAGGCCCAGAACCCCCTATACGGTCATCGGCGGCCCCAGGCTCGACCGCATCCGCAAGAGGCAACCCCTGCTGAGCGTGGTCCTGTTGAGCAGGGGCGGGCGTTTCTACCGCCGGGAGCTCCTGGAAGAGCTGACGGCAGCTGGGGTCGGGGAGGTGATCTCCGTGGAGGGCCCGAAGGTCTCCTACGACATCGAGCCCTTGTCGCGGGAGCTGCCGGCGGTCCGCTTTCTTCTCCTCCAGGGGGAAGCCTCCCCGGGGGAGAGGATCAACTTGGCCATGGGAGAGGCCCGCTCTCGGGCCGTTCTGGTCCTGTGGACGGACATGAAGCTTTCCCGGGCGTCGGGGCTGGAGGTGCTGGCCGGCCGGATGGAAGAACGGGGCCTGCTCTGCCTCGTGCCGGAGCTACGGAACCCCGGGGGCGAGATCATGCCCACGGTCCAGCTGCCCGCCCTGATCCGCGGCCGCCTGCAGGTGATCCCCTGGGCCCCGAAGCACGCGGGCATGAGGTCCGTGTTTCCCTTCGACTACTGCGGGTTGTACAGCAAGGAGCGTTTCCAGCTGTGCGGGGGGTTCGATCCCTGGATCAGGACGCCTTACTGGCAGAAGCTGGATTTCGGCCTGCGGGCTTCCCTGTGGGGCGAGACGATCGCGGCGGATCCGTCGTTTCAGGTCGCGTACACTGCGGAGCAGAGCCCGGAAGAGAACACACCCGACTGGAGCTACAAGCTGTTCTACCTCAAGAACATGGCCATCCGCTTTAACGGCGAGATGGGGGTCCTGTCCCGGAAGCGTTTCCTGGCCTACGCGCTGCGCTCCGGCTCGGGGCTTCTGGAAGCGATTCGGGAGTTCCGGGAGATCCAGCAGTGGGTGTGGGAGAACCGCTTTCGCTTCAAGAGCGACGTGTCCAGCCTGGTGGGCCACTGGGAAGTCCCGGAGTGAGGACCGGGATCTTTCTTCAGGCCCGCCTGGGGTCCCGGAGACTGCCGCGCAAAGCCCTGCTTCCCCTGGACGGGGTCACGGTCCTGGAGGCGGCCATGCGGGCCCTGCGCCGGGTGCCCGCGGAGGTGCACGCGCTGCTCACGGACGCGGCCAGCGCCGGGGAGTTCCGGCCGCTCGCCGGCGCCTGCGGGTTCGCCGTTCTGGTGGGCCCCGCAGAGGACGTCCTGGAGCGTTTCTGCCTGGCCGTCCGGGAGTACGGTGTCGAGCGGGTCGTGCGCGCCACCGGGGACAACCCCCTGGTATCGCCGGCGCAGGTGCGGGCGCTCCTCGAGCTGCACGACCGGGAGGGCTTCGAGCTGGGCCACTACCTCGGTCCGCCGCTGGGCACGGGAGTGGAGGTGGTGGCAGCCGGCGCGCTCCTGGCCGCGGCCGCCAGGACCACGGACCCCTTCGAACGGGAGCACATCACCACGCACCTCTACAAGCACCGCGATGCGTTCCAGGTAAGGGAGCCGGCCGCGCCGGCGGGCTGGAGCCTGGAGGCGGCCCGGGTCACCATCGACACCGAGGAGGACTACCGGCAGGTCCGGCGCCTGTTCGACGCGCTCTACCGTGGGGAGCCCCTGGAGACGGAAGAGGTGATCGCCTGGCTGCGGGAGCAGGGCGCATGAGGGTGCTGTTTGTGCCCGCCCTGGGGCCGGGCATGGGCAGCGGGCACCTGCGCCGGACCGCGGAGCTGGCCCGCCGGCTCGGACCGCAGGCGGCCGTGCTGCTGGAAGGCCGCCGGCAGGGGACGGCGGGCGGGCCTCGGGAGCTACTGCGCTCCCTGGGACTGGACGGCGAGGGCATCCGCTGCGTGGAGACGTATCCGCCGGCCGCCCGCCGGGACGGGCTGCCCGCCGCCGCGGGAGAGGGGCCCTGGGAGCTCGTGGTCGTGGATCGGCGGGCCACCAGCCGCGCGGAGCTTGCGCGTTTCGGGGATGTTCCCGTCGTGGGGTTCGACGAGGGCGGGGAAGCGCGGCGGTACGTCGCCTACCTGGTCGACCTGCTGCCGCAGCCGCCCGGGTTCTCGGTGCCCAACCGGAGCGTTCCGGGACTGCTCTTCCTGCCGAGCCGGAGCCCCGCGGCGGCGGGGGAGGGGTCGGCTCCCGTGCGAGCGGCGGTTGGCCCCGGCGGCACTCCCCCTCGGCGGATCCTCCTGAGCTTTGGGGGGGAGGACCCGGCGGACCTGACCGCCCGGTTGCTTGCGCTCCTGATCGGGAGACTCCGGGTGCCGGCGGAGCGCGTGACCGTCGTGCAAGGGGGGCTGTTTCGTCGCAGCCAGTGGCCGGAGGGCGTGGAGGTGCTCCGCAGCCCGAAGCGACTGGCCGACCTCCTGGGGCGGTACGACCTGGTCTTCACCTCCTTCGGGCTCACGACCTTCGAGTGCCTGGCCGCCGGGGTGCCCGTAGTGAACCTCAACCCGTCCCGCTACCACCGGCGCCTGAGCCGCGCGGCGGGTATCCCGGAGGTCGGGGTGCGGCGGGCCCGGTCCGCGGCGGTGCGGCGGGCGCTGAGGGACCCGGCCTGGAGGACGCCGCGCCGGGCCTACCCCGCGGAGGGATTCCGGCCCGTGGAGGACCTGACCGGGTTTTTCGAGGGGCTGCGGCCGGACGCTCCGGGGCGCTGCCCGGTCTGCGGCAGGGCGGACAACCCGGCGGTGGCCCGCTTCCCCGAGCGCAGCTATTTTGCCTGCCGCGGCTGCGGGGTGACGTACCTGCTGGGGTTCGGTCTCCAGTCGCGGAGCTACGAGCGTGGCTACTTCGAGGAGGAGTACCGGAGTCAGTACGGGCGCACCTACCTGGAGGACTTCGACGCCATCAAGGCTGTGGGACGGCGCAGGGCCTCGATCGTCCGTCGTCTCCTCGGCACGGAGGGCGGGCGCCTGCTGGACGTGGGGTGCGCCTACGGCCCTTTCCTGGCCGCGGCCCGGGAAACGGGGTTCGAGGGGGAGGGGGTGGACGTGTCGGCAGCTGCGGTGGGCCACGTGCGGGAGGTGCTGGGCCTTCCCTGCCAGCTCGGTGATTTCGAGGCAGGCAAGGGGCTTGCCTGGGCGGCGGGCTCATTCGACGCGGTATCGATGTGGTACGTGCTCGAGCACTTCCGCGACCCGGCCCGGGCCCTGGAGCGGGCCGTCAGCCTCCTGCGCCCCGGAGGGGTTCTCGCCCTGGCCACGCCGAACGGCGCAGGCATCTCCGGGCGCTGGGACAGGGAGCGCTTCTTGCGGAGCAGCCCGACGGACCATCGGACCGTCTGGGACCCCCGGACGGCTCGCCGGGTGCTGCGGCGCCACGGGCTCAGGCCCGCGCTCACCGTGATCACCGGGCACCACCCGGAACGCTTTCCCTGGCCCGGTGGAGTGCCCGTGGGCGAGGCCTCCGGCGCGCGCAGGGTCCTGATCGGGTTGGTGAAAGCTTCCAGCCGGCTCTTCGGCCTGGGCGACACCTTCGAGCTGTACGCGGTGAGAGGGGAGGGGCGCCGGTGAGAGGGAAGGGGGGCGGTGAGCGGAGAACCCGCGGGACAGGGGACGCGATGAGCGGGCCCCGAGCGGGACAGGCGCCTGCGGTCTTGATCCTGGGCGGCGGGATCATGCAGCTGCCGGCGGTGCGGATCGCCAAGGAAATGGGCTGGGACGTGAGCGTCGCGGCCCTGCGCATCGATGAGCCGATCGCCGCGCTGGCCGATCGCTGCGTGGAGGTCGATCTGAGCGAACCGCGCGCCGTAGAGGCGGAGGCCCGCCGGCTGATGAGCGCCTCGGGCCTGGACGGGGTGTTCACCGCGGGCACGGACTTCTCCACCACGGTGGCCTGGGTTGCCGAGCGGCTCGGGCTGCCCGGGATCCCCTACACGGCGGCCCTGGACGCCACGGACAAGGCCCGGATGCGTGCGCGGCTTCGGGAGGCCGGGGTGCCGTGCCCGCGCTTTGCCGTGGTCCCCGCCGGGGCCGCAGGCGAGGCCGGGAGCCGGGCGGCCGGGCTGTCGGGCGAAGAGCTGTCCTTCCCGATGGTGGTCAAGCCGGTGGATAACATGGGCGCCCGGGGGGTGCGTCGCGTGGATACGGAACAGGAGCTGCAGGAGGCACTGGTTGGGGCCTGGGGCCAATCGCGCTCGCGCAGGGCGATCGTCGAGGACTACCTGGAGGGCCCGGAGCTGAGTCTGGATGCGGTGATCTACGACGGCAGGGTCACCATCTGCGGCGTGGCGGACCGCCACATCACCTTTGCCCCGTGGTTCGTCGAGATGGGGCACACCCTGCCCAGCGCCCTGGACCCCGGGATCGTACGCGAAGCGCAGGAGGTCTTTGGGCGGGGGGTGCGCGCCCTGGGCCTGAAGCATGGCGCGGCCAAGGGAGACGTCAAGATTACCGCACGCGGTGCAGTGGTCGGTGAGATCGCGGCGCGCCTGTCCGGAGGCTATATGTCCGGGTGGACCTTCCCTCTGGCTACGGGGGTCGAGGTCACGGCCGCCGCGCTCCGCCTGGCGGTGGGGCTGCCCCCCGGAGACCTGAGCCCGCGGGTCCGGCACGTCTCGGCCGAGCGGGCCTTTATCTCCATCCCGGGGCGGGTCCTGAGCGTGAGCGGCCTCGAAGAGGCCCGCGCCGTGGAGGGGGTGCGGGAGGTGTTCCTGCGGGTGCACGCGGGCCAGGAGCTGGAACTGCCGATAAACAATATGGGCAAATGCGGCAACGTGATCAGCGCCGCGAGCACGCGGGAGGAGGCCGTGGGGGCCGCCGAGCAGGCCGCGCGGAGGGTGCTGGTCCGTTTGGAGCCCGGGTTCGAGAGCACGGAGCGCTTCCTGAGCGAGGCACCCGGGGAGGGGAGGGCGGCCTTCGCGGAAGTGTCGGCGCGCTTGCTCCGCGCGGTCGGCGCGCTTCCCGAGCCGCCGGCCCGGCTCCCGGAGCCAGGTCAGCCGCTGCGCTTGCTGGTGCCGCCGGGACTCGAGACGGAACAGGCCCGGGACTGGCACAGCGGGACCCTGGCGGAGACCGTCCAGGCGGTCTGCCGGGCAACGGGGGCCCAGCCGCTTGGGGAATCCGCAGCCGAGGCGGCCCACCTGGGACGGGCGTTCTGGCGCGCCCTGCTGAAGGGGGGTGTCCAAGCCGGGGTCTACGTGGTCGACAGCCTGAGGGCATCCGGAGGGGTGCCCGGCAGGGGCTGGTCGCACCTGGCGAGGAGCTGATGAGCACGCGTACCAACATGGCGAGGTTGCTGGTTGTGCTGGCGGTCCTGCTGGGCACCGGGGTGGGGCCGGCGCACGGTGCCGGCCTGGAGCTGGACAGCGTCCTCGCGGAAGTGAAAGGGACCCTGCAGTGGGAGCCCCTCACGGAGACCGGACAGATCGTGCTGAGCGGCGGGGGGCTGGGCGACAAGGGGGACCGGGTGCTGTTCCAGGTGGGGTCTCCCTGGCTGATCGTGAACTTCAGGGACATGATCAACACCGGTCCGGTGCTCCGGGAGAGAGGCGCGCTCGTGTTCCCCGACAACGCCGTCGAGGCCCTGTCGGCGTACTTTGCCGAGCGTGTCCGCCGGGCCAGCCTGCACCGCGTGGCTGCCATCCTGATCGACCCTGGGCACGGCGGCAAGGATTCCGGTGCGATCGGGAGCTACACCGTCGGCAAGCGGGATGTCAGGCTCGAGGAGAAGGACGTGGTGCTGGATGTCTCCCTGCGGCTGCACGAGCTGCTCGCGGCCGAGTACCCAGACAAGCGCATTGAGCTGACCCGCAAGGACGACACCTACCTGAAGCTGGAGGAGCGGACGGAGCTGGCCAATGGGGTCGAGCTTCGGGAGCAGGAGGCGATCATCTTCGTTTCGATCCACGCCAACGCGGCCTTCAACCGTAGGGCCAAGGGATACGAGGTGTGGGTGTTGCCCGGGGACTACCGGCGCACCCTGATCGACCTTGAGGCCCTCGGGGAGGAGAATCGGGCCATCGCCCCGATCTTGAACGTGCTGCTGGAGGAGGAATACGCGATCGAAAGCGTGACCCTGGCGCGCTCCGTCTTGAAGGGCTTCGACGAGACGGTAGGGCAGCTGAGCCCGAACCGGGGCATTCGGGAGGAATCCTGGTTCGTGGTCCGCAAGGCCAAGATGCCCTCCATCCTGGTCGAGTTGGGATACGTGACCAACGAGGAGGAGGCCCGGCTCCTGGGACACCCCTCGTACTTGCAAAAGCTGGCGCAAGGCATCTATACTGGCATCCGCCGGTTCGTCGCCAGTTTCGAAAGCACCAAGGGGTTCACGGAGTAGAGCATGGAAGCGCGCAGCTGGAAGCCGCTGCTGATTTCCAGCGGCCTGTTTGCACTGATTCTCGCCACCGCGGCCGCGCTGTTCATCCTCGGGGGCCGGTGGGAGCAGCGGGTGCTCTTTTTCCCGGGTCTGGATACCGTGGAGCTTTCGGGCGAGTCGCGTTTTCTGCCGCGCCGCCAGAGCCTGGAGGGGCGCGTGCGCCTGCTGGCCGAGGAGGTGGTGCTGGGGCCGTCGAGCCCGGCCCTCCGGCGCTACGTGCCGCGGGAAACGGAGATACAGTCTGTGATCGTGCGCCAGGGGGTGGCCTACGTGAGCGTGTCGCGGCACCTTCTGCAGGGGACCGACCACTACAGGGGCACCACCGGGGATGCCTTGCAGGCCCTGGCCAACACCATCCTCTACAACGTGCCCCGCCTCCGCAAGCTCTACCTGCTGGTGGATGGGCAGCTGCCCCGCGCGGCGGAAGCGGGATTCGAGTTCAGCCGGAAGGCCCTGCGCTAGCGCAAGGCCCTGCGCTAGCATTTTTTTCGGTGTGCGATTCAATTTTATAACTCCGGAGTGCGATAAGAATTAAGGAGGAAAAGTCGTTGACATCGATTTTTCCTGGTCTATATTTTAGGGCGATGAAACTGTTGCGAAAGGAGCAGTACCCATGAAAAAGCTGTGCATTGTCCTCGGGATCGTCCTTCTGGTCGCGGGGACGGCCTTCGCCGACAAGTCCGTGCTGATCGACTTCTCCACTCTGGTTCCGGACGTTACCGTCGGCCCGACGGAAGAGCCGAACGAGCATGAGGCCACCTTGATGGACTACGCGGACGTGGCCGGGGCGAGCTACGACGAAGACATCAAGAAGCAGATGAAAAGCTCGCTGGCCATCGAGAACTGGTACGTGCAGCTTGCCTCCTCGGCACGCACGGTGGAGAACCAGACCCTCTCGATGACCAAGATGGCCCCCCTCAAGCCGGATGCCAAGCCTTTCAACAACGAAGAGATGGGAGGCCTGATCGTGCTGGGAGTGCGGGTGCATTTTCCCCTGCCCAGCTTCAATTCCTACGCCCTGATCCTGCCGCCGTTCGAGATCCCTGCGTATCAGGTCAAGCAGGAGCTGCGGGGCGACGAGCTGATCGACCTCGAGGACCCGGAGGGCAGCAAGTTCGACGGCTACGGGGTCGTCAAGAACGTCGGGGTGCTCAAGTCCGTCGAGGTGACGGTGTACGGGTCGAACTTCCCCAACGGCGTCGGGGTCCTTCTCAAGGACCAGGACGGCAAAGAGCAGACGATCTTCATGGACTACCTGGACTTCGACGGCTGGCGCAAGCTGGTATGGAACAACCCCAACTACATCACCGAGGTGCGCAACCGAGAGGTGCGGAAGTACCCCCTGTATCCCAACAACGAGCCCTTCGTCAAGCTCATGGGCTTGATCATCTACCGGGACTCCATGCAGGCGGGTGGGGACATCATCACCTACTTCAAGGACATCCAGGTCACCTACGACAAGGCGCTGCTGGAGGTCCGGCGGGACTTCGACGACGAGGCCATCTGGGGAATCCTCAAGGTCCGGCAGGAAGCCCGCAAGCAGGCCGAGCTTCGGCGGCTCGGGGAGCTGCAGGTGCTGCGCACTCTGGAGAAGCAGAAGATGCACAAGGAGGAAGAATAGCACCGGGCGTGTTCCGGCCTCCAGCCTCCGATGCGCGCGGATGAAGCTGCAGGTGTTGGAGGCCAGGCTCGGAGTTCGAATCCCGGCGAGCGCAGCTTATTGGGTTCGATAGGAAGAGGATGGGATAGACAGGTCGCAGCGGGGCGGGCTTAGCCCGCTCGCGGCACGGCGACTGTTTGGAAGCAGATGGGGACTTTCCGCTCTGGGCGGGGAGTCCCCATTTTTCTTGTTGGCTGTCTCCGCCTTCTGTGTCTGTGGGCTTGTGGTCCCGCTGGCGGTGCGGCTTACCGACTTTGCGGCTTACCCGTCCAGGCGCCCGGCGCGTTCGGCGCGCCCGCGCATCGCGGCGAGGTCCAGGGAAAAACCCGCCGAAGCCCGGAACAGGTAGCCTCCGGGACCCGGGTTGGAGACCCCGAGCAGCTGGTCCTGGCCGAAACTGTAGATCCCGCTGTCAAGGGCGAAGTCCAGCGACAAGCAGCGGGAGACGTTCAGATCCAGCTGCGCGCCCAGAATGATGGAATTGAGGGTGTTCGTGGGGTCCGTGGCGCCGTCGATGAACTTCTTGGCCAGGGTCTGGTATCCGAAGGTCAGGAGGATCCGGAAGGGCAGGTTCTTGCGGTAGATGTCCGTCTTGAACGAGTAAATCGTCAGGCTGTCCACGACCTCGAGCGAGGAGCCCTGCTTCTGGGTGAAGGACCTGGTCTGCAGGTTGAGCGAGCAGATCACGTTGGGCACGTAGAAGCCGAGGGAGATATCGCTGCGCTCCTGGAGGTAGTCGCCGGTCTCCACCATCCTGCCGCCGATCGAGTTGTCGGAGCGAAAGCGGACGAACGCCACTCCCGGGAGCTCCAGGCCGATGCTGGTGATGATCCCGGAGTTGAGGAGCTGGCTCGTGGAGTTGAAGGTGCCCAGGAAGGTCCCGAGGCCCAGACGAAAGTAGTCCAGGCGGTACTCGAAGAGCGCGTAGGCGAGGTGCCGCAGGATGTCGTCCCTGGCGAACCCTGCCTCGAGGGACAGCGCATCCGAGAGCTCGTGGGTCAGATGCAGCTCCCCTCCCCAGAAGTAGTCCAGCCCGGTGAAGGTGGTATCGGTCGCGATCCGGTCCGTGGTGAAGCCGAGGTTGTCGAAACGGAAGCTGCCCCCGAGCTCGAGGGCGGGCAGCGCTACGGGAGCGAGGAGGAGTGCAGCCAGGCAGGCGGCCGGCAGGAGCTTGCGGTTCAGGGGGAGATTCATGGGCATCAGAACTCCGCGTCAATGGTCAGGAAGACTTCGGCCGGATTCGACGGGTCAAAGGGGTAGAGCTTCACAGGAACCCGCAGCTCCCAGGTCACGCCCACCGTGAGCAGCCGGAGATAGGGCGATGCGGTGGCGTGGATTTCGTTGACCGGGGCACCCAGCTCCTCGGTCTGGTACACGAACCTCCCTTCGATCCCGCCGGCCACCGGCCACTCGGCGGGCTTTCCGATCTGGAGGTCGAGGTTCACGTCGAAGGCCTGCTCTCCGGTGTCCTCGAGCAGCCGGGTGTCGCGATTGACGAAGTAGCCCGGCCTCCAGAAAAAGGAGGGCGCAACGGCGAACGCCCCGAAGCGCACTCGCGGCTCGACGAACAGGTACAGGAGGTCGGCCCCGATGGCATCCACGGCCGGGTTCCAGCGCGGGATGCCGAGCTGGGCCAGGAACTCCACGGTCTTCTCTCCCGCGTAGAACAGGAGCCCTCCCCGGTAGTAACCGAGGCTGCCGTCCGGAACGGGGTAGCTGGCCCCGAAGAAGGCCTCGAGCTTGACGTGCTCGAAGTCGAGCGCAGCACGCAGGTCCGCAGAGAAGTGACCCGAGTCCAGGGTTTCCTCGAGGCCGTCCTCGTCGATGGAAGAGTCCTGGTACAGGTAGCACGAGAGCAGGGTGCGGGCCTCCCCAGGGGACCACTCCAGGAGCAGCCCGGTGCCGTTCGGGGAATAAATCCCCTCGTAGGTGTACTCGCTGTCGGGGAAGTGCACGAAGCTGTGGTAGTTGCTGGCCAGGGGCGCAGCCCCGAAGCGTTCGGGAAAGAGCTCGCCGGTACAGAAGCTCTCGGCCTGACCCACGAACCAGGTGAAGTCCAGCGGCAGGCCGAAGAGCTGCCGCAGGGTCACCGAAGCCGAAGTGAAGGAGAGTGTGTCGTTGAAGGCCGCCGTCTCCAGGGTCGAGCTGGAGAAGCCGAACAGCACGCGGCCAGCGAACTTGTAGCCGCCGTCGATCCGGAGGTCCATGTCCCCCCGGGTGTCGAACCCGAACGTGCCCCCCTCCAGGCGGCCCCACGTGAACAGCTCGAGAGAGGGCACATCGATACCCGCGCCGAAGGCCGGGGCTGCGAACAGTAGGCTGGAGAGCAGCAGGATGCTGGACAGCAGAATGACGCTGCGCGTAGGGCGGTCCCTCATGGCGTTCCTCCATACCTCCCGCTGCACCGGCGCGGCGACGCCCTGGCACGCGGTGTGAACCGGTCTTTACTAGAATATTATCGACAATGTCAGGTGGGGGAAACAGGCAAAACCCGCGGCTCGGGCGAGGGACTACGTGGTCAGTCTCTTGAAAACGTACTTGGAGAGAGCGCTCTTTTCCGCCGCGGTCAGGTACTCGAAGCGCAGCGCGAGAAGCTTCTCCTTGAACAGGACGACCCTGCCGGGTGGCTTGAAGCTCTGCCGCATGAGGGTGAACTGGATGTTCGGGATCCGGGTCCCTGCCGCCAGCGCTTCCGGCGGCGGGGGATTGAAGAGCTCCACAGCGACGCCCCCGACGCTGATGTCCACCACCTTGCCGGAAACCAGGGGCGCCGACTCCTGGAGCCGGAAGTGCAGGCGCAGGAGCTCTTCGGGATCGGGACGCACCCGGATGTGCTTGCGCTGGCTGTTGTGGCTGGCGCTGCGCGCCAGGATCTTCTTGAGCTGTCCGAAGGCCGTCTCCTGCTTGTACGGCTTGAGGAGGTACCCCACCACGCCGTACTCCATCATCCGGACGACCATTTCCTTGCTCGACTGGACGGTGTGAACGATGATCCGCAGCCCCTGGGTCGCCTCGTTTGCCCGCAGCTCCTGGATAAGCTCGGCCCCGTCGATCTCGCGGCTGTCGATGTCGACGATGGCCCCCGCCACATCCTCGTTTTCCTGGAGGGCACTCAAGGCTTCCTGCCGGCTGGCTACCGGCAGACCCTTGATTCCGAGGGACAGCAGCGCGTAGCAGAGGGAATCCCGGATGTTGGGCGCGCCTTCGGCGACCAGGAAGACCATACGCTTAGGCAGAATCCATCATGGGCTCGAAGAAAAACCGAGGTAAACCTATCCGCTCACCGGGGGAATGTCAAGTTGTCGGGTTTGGCCGCTCTTGGCCGTGCCGAGTCCGGCTGCCGCGTCGACCGCAGTCAAGCGTTCTGCAGTGAGGCGCAGCTCGGCGCTGGGGGGCGCACCTGGTCGCTGGCGGCCGCAGCCGGGCGCTGCCGGGTTGACAAAGCCGCCAGATTCCAGTATCTATGACTGGAATCTGTGAGAGATTCGGGCGGCTAGCTCAGTCTGGTTAGAGCACCAGCTCGACACGCTGGGGGTCGTAGGTTCGAGTCCTATGCCGCCCAAATAAATTGCTGCAGCAGAAGCAGTTGGAAGCCCACTGATTTCGGTGGGCTTTCTCGTCGAGCGCTGCCCGGGCTAATTAAGCCACCGCCCAAGCGCCGTTTGCCCTGTGCACCTGACCAAGCCGAGTGAGGATGAATTAGGTTGGGGTAGGCGACCTGTGGCTCTTCAGACGCCTACAGTGACAAGCCGCGCCGCGACGGTCGACGACGCAGGAATTGGCTGAGAGTCTTCCGCCAGCCCGTGAAGGTGAAAGGCGATGGCTTCCTTCATGTTCTCAAGGGTCTGTTCGACTGTGTTTCCCGTTGTCACACACCCCGGAAGATCCGGGACGTACGCGGAATAGTTCCGGTCGCCTTTTTCGACGATGACCGCGTAGGTTACCTGTTCAGCCATTCCCCAGCAATCCTGCCTGCTTAAGTATACTGCGCCATGTTCCCGGGTGCAACTCGTCGTTGGACTTGCC
>JAFGFV010000218.1 GCA_016930895.1 Spirochaetales bacterium
AAGCCCTCCGGGCGGCAAGCCCTCGGGGCCGCAGCTACTCGCCGGTCAGGTCGAAGACGCGCCCGCCCGTGATCTTCTGGAGGATCGCGAAGCTCATCGGCACCCCGGAGGAATCGGTGCCCGCGGCGGGGTAGATCGGGTCGAGCTCGCGGAGATGTTCGTCGAGCAGGATCTCCAGGCCCTCGACCCCGAAGGGGCAGACGCCGCCAGGGGGAAAACCCGTCAGCCGGCGAACCTCCTCGGCCCCGGCCATTCGGCTCTTGACTCCAACCACCTGCTTGAGCTTGGCGTTGGACACCTTGCGGTCCCCGCCGCAGACCACTAGGAAGTACCGCCCGTCCTTGCCGATGAACAGCAGGCTCTTGGCGATGTTGCCGACCTCCACCCCCAGCTTCTGGGCCGCCAGCACGGCCGTGGGCGTGCTGCCTTCCTCGAACTCGATGGCTTGGAGGCCGTGGGCATCCAGGATTCGGCGGACCTTGTCGGGTATCATCCTCGAGTACCCTCAGGCGATCGACGTAATTTCCCGGCGCATGCGCGTGTAGCCGGGCTTGAGCACGTCGTAGATCATCTTGATGCGCTCGTCATGGTGAAGGAAGGAGGATTTCATGGCGTTGATGCTCATCTTCTCGAGGTCCTCCAGGGTCAGGTTGTAGTGGGTGACCGCCAGGTACATCTCGTTGCCCAAGGTGGTGTTGCTCATGAGGCGGTTGTCCGTGCACAGCGCCACCCGGAAGTTGTTCCGGAAGTAGATCGGGAAGGGATGATCGTCGAGGCTGGCAGCCGCCCCGGTGTCGACGTTGGAGGACAGGCACATCTCGAGGGGGATCCGCTTGTCCCGGACAAAGTGCGCCAGGGAGCCCATCTTCTCGATGCGGGTGCCGTGCACGCTCATATCCTCGAGCAACCGGGTGGCATGACCGATCCGGTGGGCCCCGCAGATCTGGATGGCCTGCCAGATCGACTCGATCCCGAAGGCCTCGCCGGCGTGGATGGTGATGTTGAAGTTCATCCGGCGGATGAACTCAAAGGCGTCCAGGTGCTTCTTGGGGGGGTGCCCGTATTCATCCCCCGCCAGGTCGAAGCCGACCACGCCCTTCTCCCGGAAGCTGACGGCCAGCTCCGCGGTTTCCAGGCTGACCTTCTGGTCGCGCATGGCGCACAGGATGAGGCCGTACTCGATCCCGGTCTTCTTCCTGCCCTGCTCCAGCCCCCGGAGGGCAGAGCGTACGACCGTTTCCAGGTTCATCTTGCCCCTCAGGTGCAGCACCGGGGCGAAGCGCACCTCGACATAGACCACGTTGTCCGCCGCCAGGTCCTCCAGACTCTCGAAAGCCACCCGCTCCAGGGCCTCCTCGGTCTGAAGCACCGAGAGGGTGAGGTCGAAACCCTCCAGGTACAGGGCCAGGCTCTTTCGGTTCGCGCCCCGGTGGAACCAGGCAGCCAGCTCGTCGGGATCGGTGGTAGGAAGCTCCAGCTGGGCCTTCTTGGCCAGCTCGACGATGGTCGCAGGCCGGAGGCTGCCGTCCAGGTGGTCGTGTAGCTCCACCTTGGGCAGGCGCTTGATCATCTCTTGGGTTACCATGCGCCAATTCTACCGGCGCGGGGAAGGAAACACAAGCGAACCCCGGGCCCGCGGGGCCCGGCTACCGGAGCAGCGAGCTGAGGTAGGGGATGCCGATGAAGGTCCCCAACACGCTCCCGAGACTGGAGAACAGGAAGACCAGGAGGACGTGCGTGATCCGGTTGCGGAAAAAGCCCCGGAAGCTCAGCAGGTCCTCCGGAAGCCGCTCGAAGTCCGTGACCCGGGGCTTGCGCAGGAAGGCCTCGAGTATCCCCGTCACGATGCCCACGCCGATCGTGGGGTTCAGGGACGTGATCGGCGCCCCCACGAAAGCAGCCACGATCGTGAGCGGGTGGGCCATGGCGATGAGCGCTCCAATGGCCGACAGGGTCCCGTTGACCAGGACCCATTTCCACATCATGGCGAGCGACAGCTCCCAGCCGGAGCGGAAGAACCCGGCCACGACCAGGGCCAGGATCGCCGCCGGCACCAGCCAGGGCAGAATGCGGGCCAGGGGCCGCCGGGGCGGCACCTGCTCCAGCGCGGAGAGCTCGTGGCTGAGCGATCCCTTCTCCAGCTCGCGGAGACTGGAGACGATGCCCTCCATGTGGCCGGCGCCCACCACCGCCACGAGCTTCCTGCCCTCGGCGTTGAAGATGCGGGTGGCCAGGTACCGGTCCCGTTCGTCGATCAGGACCTCCTTGACGGAGGGCATGTACGAGGCCAGCTCCTCGAGCATGCTCTGGAAGGTGGTGCGGGTCTTCAGCTTCTCGATCTCCTCCGGGGTGAGCTTCTCGTTGGTGAAGACCGACGCGAGCATCGAGGCCAGCAGCTTGTTGCGTCCCCAGAAGCCGGTCTTGGCCCAGGCCCGCCGGAGGGTGATCTGGATGTCCCGGTCGCAGAGGCTGAAGGCGATGCCCTGGGCCTCGCAGGCCTTCACGGCCGCCAGCATCTCCTCCCCGGGTGACACGCCCAGATCCTGCCCCATGCGGCGCTGGAAGGAGGTCAGCACCAGGTTGGCCAGGAGCAGGAACCCTTTCTTTTTGCGCAGGACCTCGACGATGTTCAGGTTCTGCCAGCTCTGCTTCTGGACCAGGGA
>JAFGFV010000219.1 GCA_016930895.1 Spirochaetales bacterium
GCCGTGCTCGCCAGCACCCTGTTCGCCTGGGTGGTGTTTCGGGGGGTGTAGAGCCGCGGCCGGCTCGCCGTCGGCCGGCCGCAGCGGGGCGCGGCCGTGGACGCCGGAGGCCCTACCGGAAGCGGATGCGGATGTTCCGGGCGGTCTCGATCTTGATGGAATCCACTTCCTCGAGCAGTTCCTTCATCTCCTCGACGGTTTCCGGCTTGGCCTGCATGAGCTCGTCGAACTTGTCGCCCTCCGCCATGAGCTTGCCGAAGTCCACGTCCATCAGGGTGACCCGGGAGCCGTCGCGGTAGCTGGCGTTGGTTTCCACGATGCCGCCGGCCACTTCCACGGCGAGCCTGATGCGCATGTCCTTGTACAGCTCCTTGATCATGGCCTCCATCTCCGGATCCGCGCTCAGGTCGGGCTGCCCGCCCGTGTCCTCCAGCTCCTCCAATCCCTGTTCGGCTTCCTGCTCGTCGGGCTCCTCGGGATAGAGGATCTCCAGGGTGGCGGTGGCGCCCCGGGTGAAGCGGAACTGCAGGAGCTCCTCCGGGTTCTCGCTCTCCTCGCCGCCGGTGGGAGGCCCCGGCACGTTGTCGCTGGGGTTCTGGTTGACCCGCAGGGTATTGATGTCCTCGAAGCGGTACAGGGCCCTGAAGCCGGAGCCGCTGTCCGTGACCACCGGTTCCGCGCTCACCAGCTCCACCCCGGGGCCCATGGCCGCGGCCTTGGCCCGGAGCCTGTCCTCGTCGACCAGGTCCTGCTCTTCTTCCGGCTGCTGCGCCCCCTCGCCCTCGCCGCCCATGCCGGCGGCAAAGCTGGCCATGAGCTCCGTGAAGGCGTTGCTCAGGATCACCGTCTCCTCGACCGTCCCGCTACCGTCCTTCTCGACCGTGATCAGGATCGCCGAGTCGAAGCAGCCCAGGAACAGGAGTAGGAGAAGCCCGAGCAGCGCCCAGCGCGCTCCCGCCAGGAGCCGGTGGCCCCGCAGGTTCTTCCTGCGATTCGTACGATGCGCACCCCCTGCGAGCTGTCCCATGGTTTCACCCCCTTTGATTCGTAGTCTCGAATATACCCGAACCGGAGTGCATTTTCCACGACGAAAGCCGGAGACAGGCCGGCTTCAGGGGAACAGGATGGTTTCGACGATCCCGAGGCGGGCCGCCAGGTCACGGGCCACGGTCTGGTTGAGCCAGTGCGGCTGGTGGGCGTCGGAGCCGATCACGAACCGGAAGCGCTCGAGGTGAGGCCGCAGGGCTGTCTGCCAGTCCCCGCGCCACACGTAGCGGTTGTTGATCTCGATCAGGCAGTCCGGGGGGACCCGGGCGAGGTCGGTGCCCAGGAACACCGGGTGGGCAATGATCACGGGGCGTCCGCTCTCCAACAGGAGCCCGGCGCCGTCGTAGTCCTCGGCCCGGTCCCGGCAGTGGTACAGGTAGTATTCCACCGGTCGCTCCAGGGCGGCCCCGACCCACTCGGCGCCGTTGACCTCGATTCCGAGCCGCAGTCCGTGGAGGCGGACCGACCGGGCGTAGTCCTCGAAGGTCTCGCCCAGGGACTCCAGGTGGTCGCTGATGCCCAGCACCCGCGCATGGCGGATGGCCGCGATCCGTTCCAGGGTCTGCTCCGGCACCACGGCGCTGTCGGTGCTCGAGAAGGTGGTGTGGACGTGCAGATCCTGCGGTACCTGGGGCGAGGGGGCAACGGAGCCGTCGCTGTTCACGGGGCATGCTCTTGCTGGAGGAGCTGGGCCGGCAGGATTTGGGCGCCCGCGGCGGCGCGGCAGGGAAACAGGATGTCCTCCAGCGGCTCTTCGGGGCGGCCCAGGAAGCCCCTGTAGTAGTTCGCCTCCACTGCGGCCAGGAAGGAGGGGAGGGTTTCGTCGCGGACCAGGCACACGGTGCACCCCCCGAAGCCCGCGCCGGTGAGGCGGGCCCCGAGCGCTCCGCCCTCCCGGGCGATCTCCACCAGCCGGTCCAGCTCCGGGCAGCTGATCTCGTACAGGTCCCGGCAGCTGGCGTGGGAATCGTTCATGAGCCTGCCGAAGCGCTCGATCTCCCCGGCCCGCAGCGCCCGGGCCGCCTCCTCGACCCGGAGGCCCTCCTCCGTGACGTGGCGGAAGCGCGCGTGGAGCTTGAAACCTTCCGCCGGCTCGGGGAAGATCGAACCGTCGCGCCGCCGGCAGTAGGTCCGGGCCGTCTCCTCCGGGCTGAGCTGCAGGGCTTCGGCGATCTCGGCCAGCCCGTAGGGGCGGGGGTGGAGGGTGGCCGCCGCGAGGGCGTCGATTTCGGCCTGGGGCAGCCCCAGGCGGTCCGGCTTCAGGTCCCCGAGCCGCGCAAGGGGGGCCTCCCGGCCGGTGTGGCGCGCGAGGCTCTCGCGCAGCAGGGCCACCGCCAGTCGGCACTCGATGGGCCGGCGGTTGTACAGGTCCTGCGCGCCTGCGCCCTTGTCGGCCCGCACCAGGCTGTTGGCCACCACGAAGCGGCACCCCCCGGGAAGGGGCACCGCCTCGGCGCGTAGCGGAAAGAAATCGATCTTGAGGGCGCAGCCGGGGCGCCCCATCAGGGAGATGGCCTGATCCATCCCGCCGCCCTGGGTGCCCACGTACTTCTCCGCCTCCGCCAGCAGCTCGGCCAGCTGCAGGCGGTCGATCTCCAGGCCGTTGGCGGTCAGGAACATCAGGGCGCTCAGGACCACCAGGGCGGAGGAGGAGCTCATCCCCGCGGCGGCCGGGATGTTCCCGTCGATCACCGCGTCGAAGCCTGCAAACCCCCCCGCGTCGGCGCCTCCGCCGCCGGCGCCCCCGCCGATGCCGCCCCCGCCGGCGAGGGCGTCCTGCAGCCCCTGCACCGCGGCCTTGCAGTAGTTGGCCCAGTCCCCCGGGAGGGAGGGTGCGATCGAGTGCTCCAGGGCAAAGGTGCGCTCGGGAAAGCCCGAATCGGTGTTGGCCAGGCGTATCCGGCCGTCGTGCCGGGGCAGGAACAGCGCGGCGATGTCCCGATCGATCGCCATGGGCAGCACGGGCAGACCATTGTAGTCCGTGTGCTCGCCGATCAGGTTGATCCGCCCGGGAGCCCTGGCTACGCTCACCTCACGGGCGCCGGTGCTGCGGAGGAAGGTTTCGGTCAGGCGCCGGTAGCGCGCGGCGGCCTGGTCCCGGGAAAGGTCGGGATAGCTCTCCGCGAAGAGCGTGTCCAGGGGTTCGTCGGCGCCTTGTGCCGGGCCGCCTGGGGGGCCGGCCAGCAGGCGTCTCCACGAGTCGAGTTGGTACAGCATGAACGCCTCCGCGGGGTGCGTGCTCGGTCGTTGGGCTACCATAGCCCCGGTCCGGCGAGCTGTCAACGCGCCAGGGCGCTGCCGGGGGCCGCTGCCGGGGGGCGACGCCGGAGGCCGCTGCCGGGGGCCGCTGCCGGGGGCCGCTGCCGGGGGGTGACGCCGGAGGCCGCTGCCGGGGGGCGACGCCGGAGGGCCGCGGGATAGCCAGCCGGCGGGGTTTTGCCCCATAATGGACCGGCGCGGCAGAGATCTTCGACCGGTGCAGGGGTAGCGGAGCCGATGAACAAGCA
>JAFGFV010000220.1 GCA_016930895.1 Spirochaetales bacterium
AGAGCCTATGCGCGGGTGGGGTTCGGCCTGCTGGCCAAGACCCTGGGGCTGGCCACCACGGGTTTCAACAACAACCTATACCGCTCCACGCATCGTTTCTGAAGGGCAGGCCCGCCGGGTCGCCCCGGTTGCTGGCGTCGATCACGACGATCCCCAGGTAGCCGTCCACGGTGACCCGGTCCCCCGTGGCGATGCGCTCAGTGGCCTCGGGGATGCCGGTCACGCACGGGATGCCGTACTCCCGGGCGATGATCGCCCCGTGAATCAGCATGCCTCCCCGGCGCTCGACGATGCCGGCGGCCAGCGGGGCCACGAAGGTCATGGCCGGATCGATGGCGTCGCAGACCAGGATCTCGCCCCGTCGAATGGCAAACAGATCCTCGGGCCGCAGCACCACCCGGGCCGGGCCGGCGGCGATGCCGTGACTGGCCGGCTGTCCGAGCAGCTGCCGGGCTGCTACCTCCCGTGGCTTGTCCTCGGCTGCGGGCGCAGGAGCCCTGTGGGGCCGATAGGCGGCGTCCGAGAGCGAGCGGACCAGCTCCGGCCCGGTGATCTCCCCGGTTTTCTCCACTCCCCGACGGGTGAGCCGGTCCCGCCCCCACGCCTCGGCTTCCAACAGCAACTCCCGGAATCGGTCGAGGTAGATGTTGTCGTCGTCCCGAATCCGGTAGCTCGCCCGTCCCAGCTCCAGGAGCTCGCGGGCCTGTTGCCTGTCGTCCTCCTGGAAACTCGCCAGGAACTCCCGCTCCAACTCGGCCTGATCCGGGACCCCCGCCTCCGCGTTCAGCGGCAGGGCCGGGTCCGACATCTCCAGCAGAAGAGCTTTGAGCTGCTCCTCGAGCCTGCGGCGATCCTCCTGGAAGCCCAGGAAGGCCCCGTAGCGCTGCTGATAGGCCTCCAGCTGGGCCAGCAGCTCCGCGTCACCGCACCGGGCGAGCTCCCCCTCCTGCAGCCGCTCCCTCAGCTCCGGCCGCCCGCGAATGTACTCCGCCATGCCCCGCAACAGCCGGTTGCGCTCGATGCTCTGCAGGCGGTCGGGGCGAAGCAGGGCCACGAAGGCGAAGGGATCCTGGGGCCGCACGGCGTCGTTGTACACTTGGCCGAACAGGCGCATGCCGTGGGCGAACGGGATGAGCTCCTGCCAGTAGACCCCGGTCCAGTGGTCCGCCGCTGCCTGCCGGCGCTCGATCTCACCGGCCAGCTGCTCATCGTCGAGCTCCCCCAGATCCGTCTGCGCCAGAGCGCTCGCCTGCCCCTTCATGTCCGGCAGGATCGAGCCTTCGATTTTGTGCCGCAGGGCGCTCAGGTTTTCGAAGCTCCGCCGCAGAGAGAGGTTCCAGGCGCGTTTCTCCTGCGGGTCCTGCTTCTTCGCCGTCACGGGCCTGGACTGCAGGAGCTGCAGGCCCTCAGGCCCGAAGGTCCATTCCACATCCTGGGGCCCGCCGAAGAGGGTCTCCGCCCGGCGAGCGGCGGCGTACAGCTCGGCCGCCTGAGCTTCGGTGAGCAGGGCCGCACCCTCGGCGCGTTCATCCGCCACGACGCGCACGCCTCCCACGCCGGCGACCACCCGACGGCGCTCCGCAGACAGCCGGCGGGAGCGCACCCGGCCCGTGCCGCGCTCGATCTCCCAGCGCTCCGGGTCCACCTCGCCGTCCACCAGGCCTTTGGCCAGCCCGGAGACCGCCTCGAGCACCGCCACCTCCGGGTCCAGGGGGCTCTGCGAAAAAATCACCCCCGAGCATTCACCCGCGGTGAAACGCTGCACCACCACGGCCATCGCGCTGCGCTCCACCTCCAGGCCCAACTCCTGGCGGTACAGCAGGGCCGCGTCGGACCACAGCGAGGCCCAGACGCGCTTGACCTGCTCGAGGATGCTCTCCGTGCCGATGACGTTCAGCACCGACTCGTGCAGCCCGGCAAAGGACAGCTCCCGGGAGTCCTCCCCGATCGCCGACGAACGCACCGCCGCCGCCCCCTGGCCCAGCTTGGCGCCGACGGCCGCCGCCAGCTCCTCCTCGAGCGGGGCAGGAAAGGGAGTACGGCTGAACAGATTGCGGATGCGCAGGGAGCTGTCCCACAGCTCCTCCCAGCGCAGGTCGCGGAACTCTTTGCGGCCGAGCTCCAGGCGGATGCGCTCGGCGAGGGAGGTGGTATCGACGAAGCTCCGGTAGGCGTCGGCCAGGATGCACAGACCCGGGGGCACCGAGAAACCCTGCCGGAGCAGGCGAGCCAGGGCCAGGGCCTTGCCGCCGGCCTGCGCGGCCTCGTGATCCTCGATCTCCCGCAGGTCCACCACGAAACGGCTCAAGACAGGAGCTCCTCCCCGGGCTGGAGGCTTCCGGTCAACGGACAGCTGCTGGGCACGGCGCAGCTGGAGCGCCGGGGGTCGGATTCCGGTCCTGACATGCGCGGTCCGCCTTTGCCTACAGGATGCGCAGGGCGGAGTCTCCTCCGTCCACCGAAAGCACCTGGCCGGTGATCCAGCCGGACTCCTCCCCGAGAAGGAACTGGGCTGCGGCTGCCAGGTCTCCCGCCGTGCCGACCCGGCCCAGAGGGTTGCGCTGGGCGGCCCGAGCGCGCTTGTCTTCCGTGGACAGGATCGCCGCCGCCAGCGGGGTGTCGGTCAGGGAGGGCGCCAGGGCGTTGAAACGAATGCGCTTGGGGGAGAGCTCGGCGGCCAGGCTGCGCACCAGGCCCTCGACCGCACCCTTGGCCGACGCGACCGAAGCGTGGAGGGCGAATCCCGTGCGCACCGCCACGGTGCTGAACAACACCACGGCGGCCCCGGACTTGTCGAACGAGCGCAGGCAGTGCTTGAGCACCCGAACCGCGCCCAGCAGGTTCAGATCGAAGTCCTCGAGGAACTGCTCCTCTGTCAGCCGGGAAAAGGACCCGAGGGTGATCGAGCCGGGGCAGTAGGCCAGGCCGTGCAGCGGTTCCGGAAGATGGGGACCCTGCTCGCCGATGGGCCGGCGCACGTCCACGACGCTGTGCAAGTAGCTCCCGGCCAACCCGTCCGCCGGCACCCGGCGGCTCCAGATCGTCAGATCCGCGCCCGCGTCGATCAATCGGCGCGCCAGCTCCAGGCCGATGCCGGAGCTTCCGCCCACCACCAGGATGTTCTTCCCGGACACTGAGCTCATCCTCTGCCTCCTTGTCTCGGCCGCCGACTCACCCGCCGGGGCGTAGGCGCCCCTCCAGGGCAAAGCCCCCCCGACCGTCCGGGCGGACGATGACCAGCTCCCCGGAAGCGGGCCAGACTCCGGTCAGCTCCGTTATGTTCACCTGGTGCGTGACCAGGATCGTGTTCTCTCCGGGCGGGGCCTGCGACACGAATCGCCGCAGGGCCTCCGTCTGTTCCCGGGCCGTGGAACGGTCTGCGAAGAAGGAGTTCAGGACCGGATACTCCTCGACCTGCCCCAGACCGAAGAGCTCCGCCGTCTGCCTGCAGCGGCACCACTGGCTGCTGAGCACGCGCCCCACCGGCACGTCCCGGGAGCGGAAGGCCTCTCCGATCAGGCGGGCCTGCCGCCTTCCGGATTCGGAGAGATTGCGCTGGGTGCTGCAATCCTCCAGGCGGAACCCGGGGGGATCCCCGCCCCCGGGGGCGATCGCGTGCCGGACGAACACCATGTAGCCCCCCTGCCGTAGGGCCGCCCAGATCCTTTCCGCCTCCTCCTGCGCCGGGAGCGCTGCGGCGGCCATGACGAACAGCCCGGCGATCAAGCCCGCCCGTACGCCGGCGCGGGGCAGGGAGCTCATTCGGCCCCGTCCGAGCCCGCGGCCGCGTCGGCCATCGCGCCGGCCCCGCCGTCCGCACCGGCGCCCGGTACGAGATCCTCGGGCATACCGGCGACCACCGGCGGGTCCATCTGTTCCTCCAGCCGCGGCTTGCCGTCGGGGCCCAGCAGGTGCCCGGACTTGTCCCGCTTGGTTTCCAGGTAGAAGCGGTTGTAGGGGTTGGGAGGGATCACCAGCGGCAGCCGGCCGGCGACCTTGACCCCGAGGGCCTCCAGGCCCCGGATCTTGCGCGGGTTGTTGGTCATGAGCCGGATGGAGCGCACCTTCAGGGAGAACAGCATGTGGGCGGCCACGGCGTAATCCCGTTCGTCGTCCCGGAAGCCGAGCGCCAGGTTGGCTTCCACGGTGTCCATACCGTGATCCTGCAGCCCGTAGGCCCGGATCTTGTTCAGGAATCCGATGCCGCGGCCTTCCTGGCGCAGGTACAGGAGAATGCCCGCCTCCATTTCCCCGATCGCCCGCAGCGCGGCCTCCAGCTGGTCACGGCAGTCGCAGCGCAGCGATCCGATGGCGTCCCCGGTCAGGCATTCCGAGTGCATCCTCACCGGCACGTTCTCCGCGCCGGTCACATCTCCGTGGACGAAAGCGGCGTGCTCCTTTCCGTCCCGGTTGTTCCAGAAGGCCACGACCTGGAACTGTCCGAACCGCGAGGGCAGATCGGCGATGGCGGCAATGCGCACGCAGATCTTGTCCTTTCCGAAGCCCTCGCAGTCGTGGTATCGGTTCTCGTCCAGCAACTCCTTGATCTGCAGGGGTGACAACGACATTGTCCGAACCTCCTGTCCGGCCTGTACCGCCCCGCAAGACCCCCGGGACAGCGCGCTGGGCCGGCTGGAGAGAGTATACACATCCGTGCTACCGTAGGCAAAGAGCCGCGGTAGGAGAGTCCAGTTATGCACGACGTGCTCGTTGTGGGGGCGGGAGTGGCAGGGCTCCAGTGCGCCCGGCGCCTGCGCGCCTCGGGGGCCCGGGTTCTCGTGGTGGATCGGGCGGCCAAGCCTGGAGGACGCTGCGCCACCCGGAGCTTCGGAGAGCTCCCGGTGGACTACGGCCCCCTGTTCCTCCACGGCTCTGACCCCGAGTTCCTGGAGGCCCTGCAGCAGGTGCCCGGCGTGGGGCTGCTGCCTGGCTGGCCGCTGCGGGTCAGCGGCGAGGGCACGCCGTGCCTGCCCGCTGCCTTTGCACCCGGCGAGCGGCGCCTGGCCTTCCGCGAGGGGCTCAACGTCTTTCCCCGGGCCCTGGCCGAAGGACTGGAGATCCGGCTGAACACCCGGATCACCGCGGTGCATGCGGAGCGCGGGGTCCTGACCCTGGAAAGCGAGGAGGGGGAGCGCCTGGGATGCCGGGAGGTCGTGCTTGCCCTGGCTCTCGAACAGTCCCTGCCGCTCGTGCGGATGCTTCCATCTGGCCGGGAGCGGGACGGGGCTCTCGCCCTCCTCGACATGTTCGCCAGCCTGCCCTGCCTGACGGTGATCGCCGGCTACCGCGAGACCCGGCGCACCCCCGAGTGGGACCTGCTGTACCCCGAAGACCATTCGGCGCTGCTGCTGGTGGGAAACGAGTCCTCCAAACGTCCGCAGTCCGCCGAGACCTGCCTCGTCTACCAGGCTGCTCCCTCCTGGTCCCATGCCCGTCGCGACCAGCCGCGGGAGCAGTGGTCCCCCGAGCTGCTCGGCGAGGCGGCGACCCTGCTCGGAGCCTGGGCCGGACAGCCGGACTGGATCCAGGCCCACCGCTGGCGCTACGCCCGCCTCGGGCCCCCCGACCACCTGTCCGCCCCGCTCCGGGTATCCGGCCCGTGGGGAGCCCTCGGTTTGGCCGGGGACCTGTTCGATCCGGTCGGAGGCGTGCAGGCCGCCTGGCGCTCCGGCGAGCGGCTGGCCCGGCGTATCCTGGGCGAACCGCTCCCCTGAGCCCTCTCCGATGAGCCCTTTCAGATGAGCCCTCTCAGAGCCTGATGTCCCCCTTGGCTTCCGCTTCGATGGTGTGCACCCGGGTGACGCTGTCATCCGGCCCGTAGCACAACAGCAGCGGCACCCGCTCCCCGGGCACCAGGGGCTTGTCGCGGGGATCCCCGGAATCCAGGGGAATGGTGAACTCCAGGCGCGTACGCCCGTCGGCCTCGCTGCCGGCCACCAGCTCCACGTCTCTGGTGCCCTCCAGCCGGGTGTCCGCCCCATGCTTGTCCTTGTGGGTGCCCGCGTGGTCTTCGATAAATGCTTCGCCGCGGCGGACGTAGCCGATCAGGAAGTTCGCCCCTTGCATCTTGAACTCCGGTTTGAAGCCGATACCCACCCAGCCCCGGGTCGGGGCCTCGAGGACCAGGCGCAGGCGCGGCCCCTCCACCCGCCAGCGCACCACCATCCCGTTGGCCGGCCGGATCTCGTTGTAGCCGTCCGCGGCCAGGACCTGATCGAACAGATCGAAGGCCAAGCCGGCCTGGGCCGCAGCCAGGAAGATTAAACAGACCCCCACTCCCTTGAGTACTCTCGAGCGATTCATCGCTGCCTCCTCCTTTGGGCGCGGCGCGCCCGGATGCGCGCGCACCTTCGCCAGGGCTGGCCGTGGCCCGGCACACCGGGGCCCGGACCGCGCCTCATCCTACGCCGGCCCGGGACGGCAGTCAACGGTCCCGGCAATGCCCCCTCCAGCGCGCACACAGGCGCGCACACGGGCGAGGATCGGGTTTGGCAGCCGAGCGGGGGACGCCTACACTGACCCATAGACAGGAGGTGTTCAATGAAAAAGTCCATGCTCTGGAGCGCCGCGTTGGTGCTGCTTGCGGGCGCTCTGTGGGCCGGCGGCGCCACGGAGCCGGCGGCAGCCGCACAAGAGGGAAGATATGGAGGGGTACTCACCAAGGCCTTTTTCGCCCCGACGAACCTGGACCCGGCCTTCCTGGCCTCGATCACCGACGACGAGATCGCCCGCTTCTGGGGGATTTCCTGGTCTACATCGACGAGGGCCTCCGCCCCGACGCCAGCCGCAGCCTCGCTGAGAGCTGGTCTTCCAGCTCTGACGGGCTCGCATGGACTTTCTTCCTGCGCAAAGGGGTCACGTTCCACAACGGCGAAAAGCTAACCTCGAAAGACGTGAAGTTTACCTTCGACCGCCTGCGCGATCCCCAGGTGGGGGCGGCGACCGTGGCCCTGTTCTCCACCATTGCCGAGATCACCACCCCTGACCCTTACACCGTGGTCTTTACCCTCAACCGGCCGGATCCTGACCTGGTCACCAACCTCGGCGACTACCACACGGTCATCACCTGGAGCGGCACCGAGGACTTCCAGAAGCAGCAGATTGGCACGGGAGCCTTCATCATCGACACCTACCTGCCCGAGGACCGCATGACCCTGAAGCGCAATCCGAACTACTGGCGCAGGGACGCCGAGGGCAACCCCCTGCCCTACCTGGACGGGATCCAGTACATCTTCGTGGCCGAGGCCTCGGCCCAGGTCGAGGCTCTGCGGGGCGGACAGGTGGATTACCTGATCTACCTGCCCTCCGAGTACGTGCAGGCCCCCGAGGGGGACCCCGACCTGGTGGTCCATCAGAAGCCCTCCAACACCCACTACGTCGTGCGCATGCGCTCCGACCGCAAGCCCTTCGGCGACGTGCGGGTGCGCCAGGCCTTCCGTGCCGCCATCGACCGCCAGGCCATCCTCGACGGTGCCTTCCAGGGCCTGGGCGTCACAGGGCGCGACAGCTTTATCGGTCCGGCCTACGCGGACTACTACCTCGACATCCCCGAGCTGCCGCGGGATCTGACCAAGGCCAGGCGCCTGCTGGCCGAGGCAGGCTACGCCTCGGGGCTGGAGGTCACGCTGATCGCCCAGCAGGCCTCGCCCATCCCGGCCATGGCGACGATTCTCAAAGAGCAGCTGGCCGAAGCGGGGGTAACGGTCGAGATCCAGCTCGTGCCGTCGGACGTCTACTACAGCGCCGACAATCTCTGGCTGGAGGCCGACTTCGCCATCACGGATTGGGGCGCCCGCGCCACATTTCAACCCTATCTGGACCTGGCCTACACCTGCGAGCCCAAGTGGAACGAGAGCCACTGGTGCGACCCCGAGGTGGACCGGCTGGCCCGGCAAGCTGCCATGGTCTCCGACCGGGCCGAGCGCGCCGCGATCTACAAAAAGATCCAGCGTATCTTCATCGAACGCGGACCGCTGCTGGTGCCTTTCTTCAACAACAGCCTGTGGGGCGCCCACAAAGAGCTCAGAGGGATCGTGCCGACCAGCTACCTCGTAACGGCCGTCGATCTGGCGCAGGTGTACTTCGAGAAGTAGGCCCCGTCGTTGAGCCTTACCGCCGGCCCTCTGGCGACGCTCTGGCGGCGCCTGCGCCGGTACCCCGCGACCCTGGCGGGGTTCCTCGTGGTGGGGTTCTTCCTGGTCATGGCCGCAGCGGGCCCCCTCGTTGCCCCCTACCGTTACGCCGACCAGGTGCTCGACGAACGCCTCCAGCCCCCCTCCCGTGCTCACCTGCTGGGGACCGATCAGTTCGGACGAGACGTGCTCAGCCGCATCCTGGTCGGCAGCCGGGACGTCTACGTGGTGGCGGGATCGGGCACGCTTGTGGCCGTGCTCGTCGGATTGACCATCGGTCTGTTGTCGGGCTACTTCGGGGGACTGGTGGACGATATCCTCATGCGCCTGGTCGACGTGCTGCTGGCCATCCCGCCGCTGCTCCTGGCCATGATCATCCTGTTCACCCTGGGGCCCTCCCGGCTCAACGTGGTCCTGGTCGTCGGCTTCCTGTACATCCCCATGGTTTCGCGAGTGGTGCGCAGCGTGGTCCTCGATCTCAAGACGCGGCAGTTCGTCGAGGCAGCCAGGCTGCGGGGGGAGAGAAACCTGCACATCATGCTCCGTGAGATCCTGCCCAACGTGCCCCCGGCCCTCGCCGTGGAGGCCTCGATGCGCTTCTCCTACGCCATCTTCCTGGTGACCTCACTGGGTTTCCTCGGCCTCGGGGTTCAGCCGCCCTCGCCGGACTGGGGCCTGATGGTCGGAGAGGCCCGCAACTATTTCCACCAGGCCCAGTGGGCCCTGCTGGCGCCTGCGGGGACCATCGCCCTGCTGGTAGTCGGCGTGGGCTACACGAGCGACGGCCTGCGGCGCATCCTCCTGCCCGGGGGAATCGGCGCATGAAGGCTCAGGGCGCAGGGCTCGAGGTGCGGGGGCTCACGGTGAGCTATCGGACCGACAGCGGCCCGCTGGACACGGTGCGCGAGGTGAGCCTCTCGATCGCCCCGGGGGAGATCTACGGCCTCGTCGGCGAGTCAGGCTTGGGCAAGACGACCCTGGCCCGAGCGATGGTGCGCTACCTCCCCGCGAACGGCCATGTCACCGCCGGCAGTGTTCGGCTGGACGGCCAGGAGCTGCTGGAGCTGCCGGGCCGGGAGATGCGCCGCACCTGGGGCTCGCGGATCACCATGGTGCACCAGGACCCGAACACGTCCATCAACCCCTCCATGCCCGTTGGAGAGCAGATCGCCGAGATGGCCCGGGTGCACCTTGGCATGTCGCGGGCCCGGGCTGCGGCCAAGGCGGTCGAAATGCTCGGCAAGGTCCGCATCAGCGACCCGCAGACCGTGGCGCGACGCCATGCCCACCAGCTCAGCGGCGGCCAGCTGCAGCGGGTGCTCATCGCCACGGCCCTGACCACTAATCCGCGCCTGCTGATCATGGACGAACCGACCACGGCCCTGGACGTCACCACGGAGGCCGTGATCCTGGATCTGGTGCGCGAGCTGCTGAGCGAATACCGCTCGGCCGTGCTGTACATCGCCCACAACCTCGGGGTGGTGGCCCGACTGTGCCAGCGCGTCGGTGTGATGTACGCGGGCCAGCTCATGGAAGAAGGCGGCGTGCGGGCGGTGTTCAAGCATATGCTGCATCCGTACACCCTCGGCCTGCTGGGCTCGGTCCCGCGGGTGGACGCGGACAAGCACGCCGTGACCCTGGCCACCATTCCGGGCTACATCCCGCGCCCGGACCGCCTGCCCGAGGGCTGCATCTTTGCCCCGCGCTGTCCCGGCGCCCGGGAAGCGTGCAGAGCCGCGCGTCCCTCCCTGCGCGAGGTCCAGGACGCCGGCCAAGGCGGGACCGAGGGTCCCCACCTCAGCGCCTGCCGGCGCTGGCAGGCCATGCGGGAAGCCCCGGAATCGTTCTCGGCCCCTCAGAGTCCGCGGAAGTCCAGCGCGGCTGGGGTCGGTCCGATGGTCCTCGAGGCGAGCAGGGTCCGCAAGTATTTCCCGGTGTCCGGGGCAGGGCTGCGGGAGCTCGTGCGCCGCGGCCGGCCCGTGGTGCGCGCGGTGGACGATATCTCGGTGCAGGTGCGCAAGGGCCTGACCCTGGGGATCGTCGGCGAGAGCGGATGCGGCAAGACCACCCTGGCCCGCTGCATCGCCGGCCTGGAACGGGCCAGCGCGGGACGCTTCGAGCTGGAAGGGCTGGAGCTGCCCCGCAGCGTCTCCCGGCGTTCCCGCGAGGCCCTGCGGCGGCTGCAGATGGTCTTCCAGAACCCCGAGCCTCCCTGAATCCGCAGGTCACCGTCGGGTCGAGCGTGGGCCGCCCGGTGGCTCTGCTGGGCAACCTGCCCCGGGCAGGGGTCAAGGAGCGGGTGCGGGAGCTGCTGGAGGCGGTCAACCTGCCTGCGGAGTACGCCGGTCGGCTCCCCCACGAGCCGTCCGGCGGCGAACAACAGCGGGTGGCCATAGCCCGAGCCTTCGCCACGGACCCGGCCCTGATGATCTGCGACGAGCCGATCTCCTCGCTGGACGTGTCGGTGCAGGCTGCGCTGATGAATCTCCTGGCCGAGCTCCAGGCCTCCCACGGCACCTCCTACCTGTTCATCTCCCACGACCTGGCTGCGGTGCGGCACTTGTCGGACTGGATCGCCGTGCTCTACCTGGGGCGCCTGTGGGAGATCGGACCGGCGCAGGAGGTCTTTGCCCCGCCGCAGCACCCGTACACCGTGGCCCTGCTCGCCGCCCTCCCGGTGCCGGACCCCGACGCGCCGGACGCATCCGATGCGCGCGACGCATCCGATGCGCCGTCTGCGCAACACCGCGTGCGGCTGCACGGCAGCGTCCCCAGTGCCACGAGGATACCCTCCGGGTGCCGCTTCCACACCCGTTGTCCGCGCAAGATCGGCGCCGTCTGCGAAACCCGGGAGCCCCCTTGGCAGGAGCACGGCCCCTCGCACCGCATCTGCTGCCACATCCCGGCGCCCGAGCTCCTGGAAAGCCAGCGGGCGGAGGTCCGCTGATGGCGATCTACCTGCTGCGGCGCATCGGCTTCGTCGTCCTGACCCTGTTCCTCGCCTCGATCATCATCTTTGGCGCCACTCAGCTCTTGCCCGGCGACGTGGCCCAGGTGATGCTTGGCCAGTTCGCCACGGACGAGGCCCTGGCCAACCTGCGCGTTGAGCTCGGCCTGGACCGCCCTGCCTGGGTCCAGTACCTGGACTGGCTCGGGGGCTTCCTCCGGGGCGACTGGGGCGAGTCTGTGTCCGGGCGCCAGCCGGTGCGCCCCCTGGTGCTGAGCCGCCTGCGCAACTCAGCGCAGCTGGTTCTGCTGGCACTGGCCTTCTACGTGCCCGTGGGGATCCTGCTGGGCGTCGTTTTCGCCCTCAAGAGGGACAGAGCCCTGGACCAGCTGATCACGGGGCTGTCGATGGCCTTGGTCGGGCTGCCGGAGTTCGTGAGCGGCCTGCTCCTGATCAGCGCCTTTGCCTTCGGCCTGGCCGTTCTGCCGGCCAACTCGTCCATCGCCCCGGACACGGGGTTTCTCCGGGCCTTCCCCCACCTGGTGCTGCCGGCCGTTACCGTGAGCCTGACCAGCCTGGGCTACGTGACCCGCATGACGCGGGCCAGCACGATCGACGTGCTCAGCACCGACCACGTGCGGGCCGCGGACCTCAAGGGTCTGCCCCGCGGGCGGGTGCTGGGCCGGCACGTGCTTCGAGACTCCCTGCTCCCTACCGTCACGGTCGTGGCCATGGGCATCGGCTACCTGATCGGGGGATTGATCGTGACCGAACAGGTCTTTGGTTACCCGGGGCTGGGACGCCTGCTGGTCTACGGGGTACAGCGCAGGGACGTGGCGCTGATCCAGGCCTGCAGCACGGTCGTGGTCGCGGTGTACAGTCTCTCCAATCTGGCCGCCAACATCCTGTACTCGGTGCTCAACCCGCGGATCCGCTACCGATAGGGCGCATCGCCATAGGCGCAGCGCCTCGACGCTGCCGGCCGGCTTCCGTCGAGCGCTGGCTACGCGGGGGTGACCGCGGGGGCGCTATGAAGCTGCCGTTCCAGCTCCATGGGACTCAGGTCCTTCGATGAGAACACGTAGTCAGGCTGCACGGAGCGGATGGGCAGATCGAGAGCCAGCCGCTTTCGTCCTCCCCCGGTAAGATTCAGGAGAACCAGATCCCCGCTGCCTATGCTCCTCTGGCGTGCGGCCCGGACCAGACCGGCCACCGCCACGTCGGCTGCAGGATCGAGATCGCATCCCTCCAGCGACTCGAACAGCCAGCCGGCCAGCAGCGCCTCCTCGCTGGTCACCGCGTATGTCTGTCCGCCGCTGTCCCTGAGGGCGTCGTAGACACCGCCGGAGACCGCGTAAGGAGGCTTACGGTTGCTCAGGGACGAGGAGTGCAGGCGACCGATCCGCGCCTTGGCCTCTCGTTCCTCCATCCGCGCGAGCTCCCTCGACCCGCGTCCCCATGCTTCCGCTATGGGAGCGTAGGGTTCGTTCTGCACCAGATGGAGCTTCATCGGCTTACTCCCGTAGCTTCCATCCAGCAGCAACCGGCGGCTCATCTCCCAGGCGCCGATGGCGCCCGCC
>JAFGFV010000032.1 GCA_016930895.1 Spirochaetales bacterium
GAGACCAACCTGCCTCAGTGGGAAGGAGAGAAGCCGGACTACGAGCTGGCGGTGAGCTTGCTCCTGGAAGCCGACGATGAGGTTCCTTAGCGCTGCCTGATAGATGCTTGCCAAGGGGGACCTGCCGGTTCTCGAATTCCCACCCCGTTGCATGGCAGTACCGCGCCGCATCGCGCAGGGTCCATGGAGGTCCCCCTTTCAGCCCAGGGCGGTCGTCTTGGTGAGCTCCAGGAGGGCCTCCAGGTCCCGCGGAGCAAGCTCCCGACTAAGAACCTCCCCGATCACCAGGGCCCAGCCGTAGACAAAGTAGGTCAGGCCGTCCTCCACCTCGAGCCGCCGCTCCCGCTGCTGCCTCCGGGCCTAGTGGAGGAACTCCAGGCTGCCCCGGTAGTTGAACTCCCAGACCATCGCATTCACCGGAAAGGCCGCCTGGTCGGTGACTGGGGAACCGGGAGCGTCCTTCCCGAGCCCGGTCGCGTTCACCACCAGTGAGCCCGACGGCAGCCCCTCCAGGATATCCGAGTTGGTGTGATCCGGGGCGATCTGGACGTATTCCACCGGGCAGGTAACCGGCAGGCGGCGGTGGACCTCCCTGCAGGCCTCCAGCCCCCGGGCGCTGCGATTGGAGATGACGATGCGGGAAGGGCGGTTGGCCCCGTGGCGTTCCTCCATGAGGTAGGCGCTCAGCGCCAGGCCGCTGCCCCCGGCCCCCATGGTGAACGCCTCTGCCGCGGGGTGCTCGACCCAGTAGCCCCGCGGCAGGAAGTGCTCCAGGGCGCAGCCCACCGTGCTGGGGTCCTTGGAGGACCCCAGCAGCCTGCCGTCTCTCTTGTAGATGCAGGAGACTTCGTCGAACACGCGGGCATAAGGGTCCAGCTCGTCGAACAGGTCCCCGGCGTGCTTGACCATGTCGATCTTGTGCGTGGCCACCAGAGCACCGAGGGCGTTGGGGTCCTCCTTGAACCAGCGCAAGGTCTCCCGATACCGTTCCGCAGGGCCGCGCACCTCGATGTCTACGCCTGGGGGAACAGCTTCATGCTCATGGAGCTGGAGGTGGAAACCCCGACGAAGAAGATGGTAGGCTCCCGGAGCGCCGGGCGGACCGCAGCCGTGTGCATACATACCTCCAAAACACTCAGGTTTTGAAGGCAGGAAAAGACGTGAGTGATCTTTTCTCGCCTTTCCGAGAGTGGGAGGCGTGCCCGTTTCCCGGCACACCCTGTCGGCAGGTCACCATCCGTGCGCGGTGCAGGTGATTCTGCTCGGCGATTCTACGAACGGCATTCTGGTTGGGTAGCGACGGCGCGTCAATACCGCTCAGCCTGCGGTGCGCCGTGGGCCGCACGGGATGTTGACAGGCGAGGTTTATTCGGTATCCTTGGGGCCATGTCAGCCCAATCCGAGAGCCTGCAGACGGGCAAGCTCAGCCCGGAGACCCTGAAGCACCTGCTCCGGGCCACTTCCCACGGCGACCCGAACGTGCTCGTGGGGGCGGAGGCGGGAGAGGATGCGGCGGTAGTCCGCGGCAGCGAGACTCTCGTTCTGACCGCGGACCCGATTACCTTCACCGAAGAGAACATCGGCGTCTACACGGTGGCCGTGAACTGCAATGACATCGTGGCCATGGGCGGCCGGCCGGTGTACCTGATTACCACCATCCTGCTGCCCCCCGGCACCGCGGAGAGCCGGCTCAGGACGGTGTTCCGGGAGCTGCGCCAGGCTTCCCGGGCGGCGGGGGTTCTGTGGGTCGGGGGCCACACCGAAGTCACCTCCGCGGTCACCCGCATCGTGGTCTCCGCGCAGGCAGTCGGGTTCCTGCGGCAGCCCTTGAACCGTACCCGCGACGCGGCTTGCGGGCACCTGCTGGTCATGACCAAGTGGGCCGCCCTGGAGGCCACGACCCTGCTGGCCAGAGACCGTGCCGAGGAGACCCTCGGGCTCATCGGCCCGAAGGCCTTCCACTCGGTGCTCGCCTGGCTGCATCGCCCGGGGATTTCGATCCTCAAGGAGGGGCAGATTCTCGAGGGGCTTCACCTGGGGGCGGCGCACGATCCCACCGAAGGTGGGGTCGCCACGGGGATCCACGAGATCGCCTCGCGCTCCGGCGTAGGGGTGCGGGTCTTCGGCGACCGGGTGCCGGTGCGCCGGGAGACCCGGATTCTCTTCGAACACTTCGGTCTGGATCCGCTAGGGGCGCTCAGCTCCGGGGTGTTCCTGTTCACCGCGCCCCCCGACACGGCCGCCCGGGCCTGCGAGTCCCTACGACTCGGGGGCGTGCCCGCGGCGATCATCGGCGAGATCACGCCACGGAACACGGGCGTCGTGCTGGTCGAGGGCGAGCGGGAGCGGCCGCTTCCGCAGTTCAGCCGCGACGAGCTCCTGCGCCTGGGCTGAAGGCCCCGACGGGTCACCGCGCCGAGTACAGGTGTTCGACGATCCTGCCGGCCAAGTCGGCGGCCGCGCGACCGCGCAGGGGACGCTCGGCCACCAGAGTCTCCCCGAAGAGGGTTTGGCCGGTGTTCCGGTCGATCAGGCCCATCCTCACCAGCCCGCGGCCCTCCCACGCCAAACTTAGGGAAAAGCGGATCCCCTGCTCCACGGTTTCGGACGACAACCGTACCGAAGACCCCAGCCTGCGGACCACGCGCCGCAGCTCCCGGCGCTCCCTCCTGCCGGCGCCGGCAGTCTCGCTGCCGCCGGTGGCGCTCGCTCCCGGCAGCTCAACCGCCAGGGGAAGCCGCAGGCCGTTCTGGAGCAGCGCCCCGGGGTTCAGGAGAAACAGGCGGTTCAGGGCCGCGCGGCTTTCGGCGCTCCCGGTCGGGAGCAGAGGCACCAGGGCCACCAGGGCTTCGTGGATCGCCTCGCGCTCCCAAAACGGATCAAAGCCATCGATCGCCTCTTCCAGGAGCGCCCGCTCGCCCCGCAGGCGTCCTTCCTCCAGGAGGTAGTACGGGGCCGCCCCCGGCGAGATGGGGACCTCGATCTCCCTGGCCTGGCCCAGGTACTTGAGCGCCACCTGCGGGTAGTCCTGCCCGGCCTGGTACAGCTCCCAGTACGCATCCAGGAGGTTGCTCTCCTCCCGGTACGAGCGCCCGATCTCCAGGCAGTAGCTGCGGAACTTCTGCCGGTGGTAGTAGGCAAGGACCCGTTGCCTCGAGGAGGCCAGCAGCAGCCCGAGGCGCTCGAGGGGGCCGCGCACGGGCCTGCGGGCCCCGACTCGGGCCAGGCCGGCGTAGGCCTTCCACAGGATCTCGTGCACGTCCTTGAGGTGCTGGGGCACGTCCGTGCCGAAGTAGTACATCCAGGCGCGTTCCCGGGAACGGAGCACCTCCTCGGCATACCGCCGGCCGAGCTCCAGGTGGCCGAAGCGCTGGTAGAGCATGGCCAGGTTGACCTTGCTCAGGGGCGTGGTGTCCCGCGCCCGGGCCAGCTCGTACTCCTCCAGGGCCCGCCGGAACTCCAGGCGGGATTGGAACAGCTCGCCCCGCGCCAGGTGGCCGGGGGCCCGGTCGGAGAGGCGGATCGACTCGTCGGTGTGCCGGAGGGCCGAGTTGAAGCGATAGAAGCTGTGTTCCAGGAGGCTCAAATTGTAGTAGGCCACCGAGGCGAAGTAGTGGTCCTCGTCGTTCAGGGCGTCCTCGATGGCGGCAAGGTAGTAGCGCCGCGAGCTGTCGTAGTCATACATGCCGGAGTAGATGGTACCCAGGGTCATGTACAGCCCGCGCTCCGGCCCGAAACGCTCCAGGGCGTCCAGGAGGAGGGCCTCCCCTTTCTCGAGCTGATGGGTCTTGAAGTACATCCAGCCCAGATCGTCGACGGTGTACACGCTGTCGGGGTACAGCTCCAGGCTCCGCTCCAGGGTCAGGATTGCCTCCGGCTCCCGGTTGAGCTTCCCGTAGCAGCGGGCGATCTGGCTGAGGGTCAGCTGGTCCGCTCCATCCTTGCGCTCCGCCTCCAGGTACTCTCCCAGGGCCAGCGAGAAGAGCTCCTTCTCATAATAGAGATCGGCAAGCAGCGCGTTCAGGGCGCCGGCCGCGGGATAGAGGCGCTGGCCCTCCTGCAGGAGCTCCACGGCGGTCGTGTAGTTCTCGGCCTCGATGGCCGCCCGGGCCCGGTCGTAGTACCAGTCCGCCGAGGCGGAGGCCTCGGCCTGAGCCATTGCTCCACCCGGCAGGAGCAGCAGGAACAACAGGAACAGGCCCGGCGCGGCGGGCGTGTGCCTTCTCATCAGCCCCTCCTGCGCGCCAGGGCCGCGGGGTTCAGGAACCCCAACAGCCGGCGGACGGCGGGGCACCGGCGCCGGTACGAGCGCACGAAATCGCGCCAGCTTTGCCAAGCGGCTGCCTGCGCGTCGGACTCGAACCGCGGCGCGAACACCGCCCCGAGGTAGGCCTTGACCCAGCCTCGCGCGGCCAGGCCGTGCTCCCGCTCGAGGCGCTCGCCGTACTCCAGCCAGGACTCCTGCGGTCGCCTGCGCAGGCCAATCCCCCGCAGGCGCCGCCGGAAGATCCGGAAGCGCAGGCGCACGGTCCGCCGGGAGTCCCGGCTCAGGCCTGTCAGCAGGTGGGGCAGCCCACGGATTACCCCTAGGACCAGCAAGTACAGTGCCGGCAGCAGCAGGTAGGACAGGCGCGCCAGCCAGAGCAGGGCCCCCGCGAGCTCGCCGCTCCACGCCCGCGCCCGCCGCCGGACCTCCGAAGGGGCGCCCGCGGATTCCCGCAGGCGGTCCTGGTTGCGCAGGATCTCCTCCAGCAGCCCCGCGAGCCGCTCCAGGTCGAACCCGAACTGCACGCTGAGCTCTTCACCCGGGGCGACCTGCTCCGAGGAGGGATCGAACTCGATCCATCCGTACTCGTGGAGGTACACCTCCACCCAGGCGTGCGCCTGGAAGGCACGCACTTCGTAGAAGTTCAGCACTTCGGCGTCCGGGTCGACGTAGAAGCCCACCGCCACCCGCGCCGGGATTCCGAGAGAACGGCACAGCAGCGCCATGGAGAAGGCGAAGTAGGAGCAGTACCCCTTCTGGCTCTCGTACAGGAAGTGGGAAAGCTGGTCCCCGTCGGCGGCGATCCCCGGCTTGAGGGAATAGTAGTAGCCGTGCTTCAAGTGGTCCCGGATGGCGGCGGCCCGGTGGTAGTCCTCCCGGGCGGGCAGGTCCGCGGTGATCTCCTCCGCCAGGGTGCGGAGCCTCTCGTCGCCGCCGTACTGCGTGTAGTGCCGCAGCGCCGCCGCGGACAGGGGCCGGCCGCCGGCGCTTCCCAGCTCCTCGGCAGAGGCGGTGCTGACTCGCGACTCCACCCGGTAGATGCGCTGAAACGAGGAAGACTCCCAGTTGGTCAGCGGCGCCACCCGCAGCGGGTAGTTCATGCCGAGCAGGGAGGTCGGGTCGAAATTGACGAAAAAGTACTCCTGGCTCACGGGGGCTCGGGCCGAGTAGCCCGGGTCCGGGAAGCTCTCCGGCGCGTCGGGCACGGTCACCGGCAGGGGTTCGAGCTCCCGGTCCTGGACGTGGAAGAAACCGCGCCCGGGCTCGTAGCCCGAAAGGATGTACCGGCGCAGCAGGATCTTTTCGGCCGGTCCCTGCTTGCGGAACAGGAGGACCAGCTCGTCGGACATCTCGATCTCGCTCTGCAGGCGGACGTACTCGGAGAAATCAAAGCGGAACAGGGTCGGCTTCATGAGTCCCCCGCCCAGGCGGACCGCCCCTTCGTTGAAGCGCCCGAGGAGGAACAGGAGCAGCAGCAGGAGCACCGGGACCGTCAGCCAGGCGAAAGCGCCGAGGGCGGCGAGCTCCCGCCTCCCCTCCGATACGCCGACCGCCTCCCCCTGGGGGCGGGTCAGGATGAGGACGAGGAGCTGCAGGAGCACGAAGCCCAGCAGGGCGTATGCCAGGGGCGTCGGGTGAGGGTACAGAGTGATGCGGTAATGGCCCTGTGCCCAGAACACCGCCGCCAGCAGCAGGCTCAGGGCCCCCGCCTCGTAGGGTGGAAATCGCGGGTGCCGCAGGGCGAGAAAGTTGAACAGCCACACCACTGTCCAGGGCAGCAGGGCGGGAAAGAAACTGCGGTCGAAACGGAAGAACAGAAAGTCCGTCTCGGGTCCCGCGGCCACGAGGGTCTGCAGGCGGAAGACCAGGAACAGCAAGAGCCTGACCCCCAGGGCCACGGCCAGGAAGGCCGGCACGGCCACCCACAGCCGCAGGCGCAGGCGTTCCAGTCCGATCGCCAGGGCGGAGGCAGCCACGAAGCCCGCGCTGAGCAGCCCCAGGCTCAAGTCCTCGCGCAGGTACAGGTACGCGTGGACGAACAGGAAGTACAGCAGGGCGTTACGAAGGAGGAACACCCACAGGGCGCGTCTAGATCCTTTCCACATGAACGCTCCTCGTGCGCCGCAGCCGCTCCTCGGTGTCCCGTAGCGCCTGCTCGTAGCGCCGTCTCAGCTCCAAGCTGCGGGCGCCGTCGCGGCGCGGCGCGGCTTCCCCGCTGTGGGCGAACAGCAGGCGCCGCAGCGGAGCTGCCGCCAGGGCGGGCCGCGGCGGCAGCTCCTTCAGAAACAGGCGCACCTCCCAGTTGCGGGCCGCGCAGGCGCGCAAGAGCTGCCCCTGGTGCTCCGAATCGGGCAGGGAGTACAGCAGCACCTCCCGCCTCCCCGATCGGGGCAGCTCGAGGACCAAGCGCTCGCTCCACCACAACTCAGAAGCCAGGCCCAGCAGCGTATCGGCCTTCTCCAGGCTGAGCGCAACCGCCCGCGGGCGGTCGGTCACCGCCACCCAGGCCTGCATTCCCCTGCCCAGGAGGGCGAGCACCCCGGATGCGCAGGCTTCGATCATGGCGTCCAGGAGCTCGGGTGCCTCGGCGGGGGGAACCCACGGCGAGGGAGAGAGGTCCAGGATCGCCAGAAAGCGGGACTCCGGGGGCGGGGTTTGCTCTCCCGTCCTCAGGAACAGCTGCTGCAGGTGGGCGAAGAGCTTCCAGTGCACCCGGCGCAGGTCATCTCCCGGGTAGTACTTGCGGACCTCGAGCAGCTCCTCGCTGGCCCGGCGCTTGAGCCGGTGCGGCAGCTCCTCCCCGCCGCCCCCGGGAATGGTCTTGAGCTCCGCCGCCTTCACCGCCGGGAACACCCGCAGCTGCTCGCTCAGCGGCACGGGGAGCTCTGCCCGGGTGAAGCCGAGAACATCCCGGAGGACCAGGCGGACCGTCTCGCTCCGGTACAGCCCGCGCGGGGGAGCGCGAAACGAGAGGCTCCGGCTCTGGCGCCCGTGGGGCAGGAGGACCGACAGGCGCAGGGGCGCACGCTCGTGCCACTGCAGGCAGGCGCGAAAGCAAACCTCGAAGCCAGGCGGGGCCAGGCGCGGAAGCTCACTCTCCACCTCGGCGCTCAGGGGGCTGCCGGGGAACACCCCGTCCGCTGGAAGCCGGAAGCCGACCGGCTCGAGGCTGTCCCGCAGGTGCCGCTCGAGCAGCCGGCGGGCGATGTGGCTCCCCGCCAGGCAGTACAGGGCCAGCAGCACGAACGAGCTTCCCCACACCAGCGCAGCCAGCTCCATGCGGGCCGCCCCGATGAGCAGTACACCCGCCGCGACCGCCAGCAGGGCGATGCCCCGGGAGGAGAGGGGGAACAGGCGTTTAGTACGGGAGGCGTTCCAACTCATGCAGGGCGATCTCCCGCATCAGGGCGGGCAGATCCAGTCTCGGGTCCTTGAGCCGCATCCGGTGGGCCAACACCAGGGGAGCCAGCTCGACCAGGTCCTGGTCGATGCAGTAGTCCCTGCCCTGCACCAGGGCATAGGCCCTCATGGCCTTCACCAGCATCAGGCTGGCCCGGGGGGAGCAGCCCAACTCGATGCCCCGGTGGCGGCGCGTGGCCGCCGAGACCGCGACCGCGGCCTTCATGAGCTGCGGGTCGCAGAACAGCTCCGCGACGAAGCGCCGGGTGTCCAGGAGCTCCTCCTTCCGGCACACGGGCCTGACCGTGGGCATGATGCGCGCCGCGGGGTCGTCGCGGACGATGCCCAGCTCCTCCTCCTCCCCGGGGTACCCGATCTTCAACCGCATCAGGAAACGGTCCAGCTGTGCGAGGGGGAGGGGGTAGGTACCATCGGTCTCCACAGGGTTCTGGGTGGCGATCACGAAGAACAGCGGGTCCATGCGGTGGGTCCGGTTGCCCACCGTGACCTGGTGCTCCGCCATGACCTCCAGGAGGGCCGACTGCACCTTGGGCGTGGTCCTGTTGATCTCGTCGGCCAGCAGCACCTGCGCGAACACCGGTCCGGGCTGGAACACGAAACGGCGCCCCTCGGGGTCGAAGATGTCGACCCCGGTGATGTCGTAGGGCAGCAGGTCCGGGGTGAACTGGATGCGCCGGAAGCTGACCGGTCCGCCCCGCCTGTCCCGGGCGATCAGCCTGGCGGCGGTCTTGGCCAGGGTGGTCTTGCCCAGCCCCGGCACGTCCTCCAGGAGCACGTGCCCCTCGGCCAGGAGGGCCGCCACCAGGTACTCCAGGACCCGCCGCTTGCCCCGGATCACCTGTTCCAGCCCGTCGATCAGGCGCGTGGCCAGCTCGTGATGGTGTTCCAGCCTGGGGTGGGGATTGCGGGCAGCGTCCATGGCCCTCTCTGCGGCGTCCCTGCGTGCGGCGTCGGGCGAAACAGCCCTCGGAGCTTCCAGAGTAGCAGCCTACTCCAGGGACGGGTAGTGGTCGAGGAGTCGCCGCTTGAGGTCCTGGCTCAGCTCCGCCAGCCTCTGCAGGTTGAACGGAAAGGTGTAGGCCACCAGGCGGCGAAGAATGTACTGCGTCCTGTCCCTGACCATCCTGTCGGGGTTCAGCCCCGAGACCCCCAGCCGCTCCTTGAGGACCGGCAGGAGATACTTGCGCAGGAGCAGCACGAAGCGGTTCAGCTCCAGAACAGCCTCGTAGATGAACCCCTCGTCCCCGGTGTGCACCGATTCGAGGGCCACCAGCCCCCGGATCACCCGGACCGTCTTGAAGTCGATGGGCAGCCCGTCGATGACGATCGAGAACCAGGTTCGGTCGAAGTGGTCCTCGAACACCTGCCGGATCCTGCGAATGACCGGCAGCAGGCTCTCGCTGCTGGGGTCGACCTCGGGCTCCCGGGCCTGCCACAGGCTGACCAGCCGCGGGTTGAACAGGGGGCGCGCCTCGATTACCTCTGCCATGTGACTCTCTTGCAGTGCCTCCAGGATTATGTTCGGCAGACCCCCCGCATAGCCTTGAACCGTTTCTCCCCCGGGATGATCCTCCGCGTGAGCACGCCTTCGTGTTGACGCTTTCCCGCCCCTGAGGGTACCTTCGAGGGCATGATCTACGTCCAAGGACGCCCTGAGCCCCTGCCCTCCACCCCGGCAGTCTCGATTCTGGTCCAGCTGCAGCGCCAGGGCGTGCCCATCGACACCGTCTGCGGCGGTCGCGCCCAGTGCGGGCGGTGCCTGATCCGGGTGCTGCGGGGGGCGCAGGTCATGAACCCGCCAGGCGAGCGGGAACGGCTGCGCCTCGCCTCCCTGGGGGCGGGACCGGAGATGCGGCTGGCCTGCCAGAGCTACACCCGGGGAGAGGTGGAAATCCAGATCCTGAACCCCGGCCCGGAGGGCCGGGAAGGGTGAAGTCGAGAGGATTCCTTCCGGCCACGGCCCTGCTTCTCGCTGCCTCGATCCTGCGCTGCGCGGCTTCCCCCTCGTCCGGAGAAGCCTCTCCCCCGGCTCCCCTGCCCCGGGACCCTCAGTTCTATCCCCGGGCCATGCGGGAACTCGTCCAGGAGCTGAGCGCCTACGCCCGGCGGGTCGACCCGAGCTTCCGGGTGGTCCCGCAGAATGGGCTGGGCCTGCTGACCGACGACGGCACCCCGGCAGGCGCCCTGGTGGAGCCCTACCTCGCAGCCATCAACGGGGTGGGGCAGGAGGAGCTGTTCTACGGTTATCCCCTGGACGACCGGCCCACCCCCCCCGAGGACACCGCCTACCTGCTCGCCTTCCTGCGCAGGGTGCGGGATCGGGACAAGACGGTGCTGGTGATCGATTATTGCCGGAGCCCGAAGGCGGTGGCCGACTCCTGCCGGCGCAACGCGGCCGAAGGCTTCGTGTGCTTCGCCGCCCCCCGGCGGGAGCTCGACGTGATTCCGTCCCTCCCTCGGGGCGGTCCGGCCCTGAACGAGGAAGGGGTGCAGGCCCTGGGGGACGTAGCCAATCTCCTGTACCTGATCAATCCCGGGTCCTTCCGCGGGGTAAGGCCCTTTGTCGAGGCGGCCGCCGCCACCAACTACGACCTGCTCGTGGTGGACGCCTTCGCCACAGACCCGCAGCAGGGCACCCGCTGGCTCACCGCGGCGGAGGTGCGCTCCCTGCAGCGCAAGCCTTCCGGGGCCCGGCGCCTGGTGCTGGCGTACTTCTCCATCGGCGAGGCCGAAGACTACCGCTACTACTGGCGTCCGCACTGGGACCGCCGCGGGGACGGCTCCCCGGACCTGCAGGCTCCCCGATGGTTGGAGAGCGAGAACCCGCACTGGCCGGGGAACTACAAGGTCCGCTACTGGGAGCCAGAGTGGCGGCAGATCCTGTACGGCCACGAGGGGGCGTATCTGGACGGGATCCTGGCCCGGGGCTACGACGGGGTCTATCTCGACCTGGTGGACGCCTACCTGTACTTCCAGGAGCGGCTCTCGGCGCAGCCCCGCTGAACCCGGACTCCGACTGAGCCTGACTGCGGGCCGAGCCGGGGACTGCCGTCGGCACGAGAGCGCCGGGCTACCCCTCCGGCGGCCCGGCTGGACCCAGGAGAGCCAGGACCCGCCGGGCCGCCCTGCCGCGATGAGAGACCCGGTCCTTCTCCACGTCGCTAAGCTCGGCCACGCTCCTGCCCAGCTCCGGCAGATACACCACCGGGTCATAGCCGAACCCGCCCGCGCCGCTGGGCCCCCGGGCCAGCACCCCCTCGCAGGTCTCCTGCGCGGCGACGAAGCGCGCCTCCCCCACGACCAGGACCATGCAGCACACGAAGCGGCAGCTGCGCTCCTCGAGCCCCCTCGCCTCCTGCAGAAGCAGGGCGTTGCGCTCGGCATCCGAGAGCTTGGCGCCGCCGGGGGCCGAACCGTAGCGCGAGGAGTACACGCCGGGCCTTCCCCCCAGCCCGGTCACCTCGAGCCCGGAGTCGTCGGCCAGGACCGGCCTGCCCACGAGCGCATACAGGTGCCGCGCCTTGCCCATGGCGTTGTCCAGGTAGCCGGCCCCGTTCTCCTCGAACTCGAACCGCACCCCGACCTGCGCGGGAGTCCGCAGGGTGATCCCGGGAAACAGGCGGCGGAGCTCGAGCAGCTTGTGCTCGTTGCCCGTGGCCACGACCAGCTCGGCGGGAAGCTCACCGGACCAGCCCCGCGGGCCGGCGGCAGCGCGTCCAGACTCGACCATGCGGTATCATGGCGCCTGGGACAGACTTTGGCAACCGCCCCCCCGATCGCGCGGCGCTTGCGGGGCGCCGGATCGCAGAGGTACAATCCCACAGCAGTCCGTCGCCGCAGGAGACCTCGAGGAGTTGCCCATGATCATCTACAGCGAAGAAGGCCGTACCGGGCTCCTGGAATACGGCATCCAGGTCCCGGTGCTCAGCAGCCGCGCCCTCAAGACCTTCGAGCACCTTCTGGCCGACCCCGAGCTGGCCCGACGGCGCGCCGAGTGGCACCGTCCCCACGACGGGACGGTGATCACCCGGGAGGACCTGGCGCGGGCCCACTCGGAGCAGTATCTCGCTCGGCTGAGCTCCCCCCACCTCGAGGAGGAGATCATTCGTGCCTTCGAGCTGCGGGATGCCGCCGGCAGGCCCTACCGCTACGACCCGCAGCGGGCCAGCCGCCCGCTCACCGAGCTGCTGGAGAGGGCCCTGTACACCATCTCCGGAACCTACCAGTGCGCACGGGAAGCCCTGAGCACGCAGTTCTGCTTCTATTTCGGAGGCGGGCATCACCACGCGCACCGGGACTTCGGCAAGGGTTTCTGCCTGCTCAACGACATCGTGGTGGCAGTCCGCAAGCTCCAGGCCGAGGGAACCATTCGGACGGCCTGGGTTGTCGACGTGGACGCCCACAAGGGCGACGGCACCGCCGCGCTGACCGCCGGCGACGACACGGTCAGGACCCTGAGCGTCCACATGGCCAGGGGCTGGCCCCTGGATGAACCGCCGGTGGACGCGCGCGGGCGGCCCAACCCCTCCTTCGTCCCCAGCGACATCGACGTCCCCGTGGACAGTGGGGAGGAGGCGCAGTACATCCCCCGCCTGGTCGACGCCCTGGAGCGCTTGGCGGGGCTGCCGCTCGGCGCCGGGGCCTCTGCGAACCTGCCGCCGGAGGGCGGGAGGGCCCGCGCCGACCTCGCGGTGGTGGTGGCGGGGGCGGACCCCTACGAGGCCGACGAGCTGCCCTCGGCGCGGCTGCTCAGGCTGAGCCGTTCGCAGATGCTCGAGCGCGACCAGACCATCTACCTGTTCCTGGAGACAATGGGGGTCCCGGCGGCTTTCCTGATGTCCGGGGGGTACGGCGAGCGCAGCTGGGAGGTCTTTGCCCAGTTCCTGCACTGGGCCCTGCGCCGCCGGCTGGGGCTGGGGCCGGAAGGGCCGGCGCCGGGATGGCCAGCGGCTGGAGAGCCAGCGCCGGGCGAGCCGCGGTAGCTCAGGCGCAGCGGCGATCGTCTCGAGTCAGCCTGCGGCGCAGCCAGAACAGAGAGGAGTCCACCGTCCCCTTGGGGACCCGGAGAGCCCGGGCGATCTCCCGGTTGCTCGGCTGCGCCCGCACGCGGGACAGGCGCTCGGCGGTCCGATGCAGGCTGTTGCGGGCCTTGTCGAGACGGGCGCGCAGCTCCCGCCTGCGCTCCCGATCGAGCTCCCGGCACAGCTGGCCCTGCAGGTGAAGGCACCGGGCATACGCGCGGTTGCGGCGCTCGTGCAGCCGGCGCAGTCGCTCCTCCCTCTGGTGCAGCGACTGCTCGACCGCGCGAACCGCCTCCTCGACGAACGACTCCTCCAGGCCGCTCACCTCCGCCAGCGCCTGGATGTCCTCTCCGGCCAGCCTCCGGGGATGCTTGAGGGCCCAGAACAGGATCCTCCGTCCGGCAGCGCGGCTGCCCCGGGTGCCGCAGACCTTCCGCAGCAGCTCCACCGGGCCTGGGTCCGTGTCTTCCGGGCCGCCTCCCCCGGACACGGCCGGGCGCTCCCAGAATCCCGGCTGGGTTGCTGCCGCCCATCTCTCCTCGCTGGCGCGGCGCAGTCTCCTGTATTCCCCAAGCTGCCAGCGAAGCACCGAGTTGAGGTACCACTCGAAGGGGCGGCCCCGCTCCTGGAAGCGCGCCAGGGTGCGCAGGAGCCGTGGATAGACGAACAGGAAGTACTCGCCGCAGTCGTCCTCGTCGAACCCGAACTTGCTGAGGGGGTAGCTGTAGACCCGCGGCGCGATCTCCTCCATGAGCTCCTGCAGCCCCCGGCCGTCCCGCTGGTACTGCAGGACCCTCTCGTTCAGGCTCGGTTCCGACATGGCGCACCTCCTTCCGGACGGGAAGAGAAATGCAACCCCCGTGCCAGACCTGCCGGCCCGACGGCCACGCGCGAACGGAGAGAATCCGAGCTCTTTACACTGATTTACACGGAAAAGAAGCGGGAGGAGAGTTCCGCCAGCAGCTGCGCCTCTACCTCGGCGATGCTGCCGGGTCGGCCGTAGCCGGCGGCCCGTCGGTGCCCGCCGCCCCCAAGGTCCGCCGCCAGGGCCCCGACGTCGAGGCTGCCGGCGGACCGCAGGCCCACCGAGCAGCGCCCGCCGGCCTCTTCCTTGACCAGGGCGACGATCTCGACTCCGCGGACGCACTGCAGGATCTGGTAGACCTCGTCGGAACCGCGGCCTGCCCCGGCGGCTGTATCCGCGGCCGGCTGAGTGGCCACGAGCACCCGCCCGCCGAACTCCAGCCGGGACCCGAGGAGGGTCCGGCCAAGCTGGTGCACCTTGCCGAGGCTCCATCCGCCGTGCACGCGCTGATGCACCGAACGCGGCGATGCTCCCGCCGCGGCAAGCCGAGCCACCGCCGCGAACGCCGGGGAGCTGTCCTCCTCCAGGTGGCGAAAAAACCCCGTGTCGGTGGCCAGGCCGAAGAGCAGCAGCTCCGCTTCCGAGGCGGTCGGTCTGCCTGCCAGCCTCTCGATCAGGCGCTGGACCATGAGACTGGTGGCCGGGGCCTGAGGGACGACCCACCGGACCCTCCCGAACACCGTGCCGGAGGCATGGTGGTCGATCACCACGGTCGGCAGGCCCGCAACGGCCTCCGCCAGGGTCCCGAGGCGCTCGGGTGTGGAGCAGTCCAGCACCACCGCCAGCGGCTCCCCTTCCAGGTCCTCGGGCCGCAGCTGCGAACGGAAGCGCCCGCGGAACTCCTCGGTCTCGGGACGGTCGAACGGGCCGGCCGAGAAGCTCACGGCCCGCTTGCCCCGCCGGCGCAGGAACTCCTCCAGAGCGAGCTGGGAAGCCACGCAATCCCCGTCGGGTTCCAGGTGGCCGAAGATCAGGAAACGGTCATGCCGGCGCAGGAGCTGGATCAGTTGGCGGGGGGGTCTGAGATACACCCTGCGGTCCTTTCGGGGGCAGCCAGGGAGGCGGCAGTACCAGCCGACGCCACGGGCAGCCGCGGCCGCGCCATGGCTCGCGCTGCCTCGGGTTCCTCGCGAGCAGGGGGCTCAGTACTGCAGATCGAGGGTCTCCACGTCGAACTTGCTGCTGTCCCCCTCGCGTCTCCGCATCGAACCCCAGGAGACGTGTCCCATGCGTTCGATCAGGTACAGCTTGACGTGGTCGAACTCTCCGTTCACGTAGAAGACCGAGAAGAAGGGATAGGCCTCGCCGGAGCCGAACACGACCTCGCCTTTTCCACCGGGTTTGAACCAGGAGAAGGGCACGTAGAAGTCCGCGACCTCCATGCTGCTCTTCACGTAGAGCACTCGGTAGCCCAGCGGATGGGCCAGCACCTTCATGATCGGCAAGGTCTTGACGAAAACCTGCGGCTCCTCCGTGTCCTGGGCGAAGGCAGCGGCAGCCACCATCAGGCACAGGAGTATCATCACCGACAACAGTGCGGGGCGCTTCATTGGCATAGGCCTCCTACTGTAGTTATCTGAAACCCAGAGTATAGTCTTTAGAGGGAAAATCAAGGTTTCCCGCGCCCGGTCCGCGGCGGAAGGCCCTCAGAGAGTGGCCAGCATGATCGCCTTGATGGTGTGCTTGCGGTTCTCGGCCTCGTCCCACACCCGGGAGGCGGCCCCCTCGATGACCTCGGAGCTGACCTCGTTGCCCTTGACCGCGGGCAGGCAGTGCATGAAGATGGACTCCCGCTTGCCGGTCCGGGCCATCATGGCCTCGTTTACCTGGTACGGGCGAAGCGTCTCCAGGCGCTCCTTGGACTTCTCCTCCTCGCCCATGGATACCCACACGTCGGTGTAGATCACGTCGGCGTCCTTCACGCCCTCGGCGACGTCGTCCGTGACGGCAACGCGGCTGCCGCTGGCCTCGGCGTAACCGCGGCACAGCTGGAGGCTTTCCTTGTCCGGCTGCAGCGAGGGGGGGGCCACCACCGTATAGTCCGTGCCCATCTTGGAGCAGATGATCAGGAGCGAGCGGGCGACGTTGTTGCGCCCGTCCCCCACGAACACCACCTTGCGCCCCTTGGCGGTCCCGAACACCTCTTCCACGGTCATCAGGTCCGCGAGCACCTGGGTCGGGTGGTACAGATCGGTCAGCCCATTGTACACGGGCACCCCCGAGTACTCGGCCAGCTTCTCCACCATCTCCTGCTGGAAACCCCGGAACTGGATGGCGTCGAACATGCGGCCCAGGACCCGGGCGGTGTCCTCGATGGACTCCTTGGCGCCGAGCTGGATGTCCTGGGAGGACAGGAACACGGGGTGGCCCCCCTCCTCCCCGAAGGCCGTCTCGAAGGCGCAGCGGGTGCGCGTGGAGCGCTTCTCGAACAGCAGGGCCAGGGTCTTGCCCAGGAAGTGCTGGGACACGGCGCCGGTGCGGCGCTGCCTCTTGAGCTCGTGGGACAGGTCCAGGAGAAAACGGATCTCCTCCGGGCTGTAGTCCTTGAGGGTGAGCAGGGATCTGCCTTTGAGATTGAATGCCATGTCGTTCCTCCTCTCGCGTCTCACCAGGGCGCGTACGCGACGGCCCCGCGGACCGCGTCGGTGATCGGAAGCTTCCGCTCGATCGCCCCAACCGTACACGAACGGCAGGGGAGATTCAATACGGCGGGCGCGGCGGTGCCAGCGGGGTGTGGTTATTGACAGGGGCCGTCCACCTTGAGTATCCTTGGGAGCGTGCGCTGTGGTGGTGGAACTGGTAGACACGCTAGCTTGAGGGGCTAGTGCCCGTTTAGGGCGTGGAGGTTCAAGTCCTCTCCACAGCAA
>JAFGFV010000221.1 GCA_016930895.1 Spirochaetales bacterium
GATCAGGGTGTACATGGACAGGTCCACGGTTCCGGTGCGGATCACCCCGGTGATGAAGGCTCGCTGCAGCACGTCGTAGGCCTTGAGCTCCAGCACGATGCGCTCTTCTTCGATGCGGTAGAAGCCGGTCACCACGATCTGTGCTCCGAGCTCCTCGCCCACCGCCACGGCCTTCGTACCTGCGGTCAGGTCCCGGTCGGAGTACCCCAGCTCGTCCCTGGCCGCCTGCCAACGCTTGGCCTCGATGACCTCGAAGCCCGCGGCCCCGAGCTCCAGCTCGAGCTGGGCGCGTATGATCTCCTGGAACTGGGCGTGTTCGGAGGAATCCGAGAGATCGGCGATCACGAAGACACAGGCGCTCAGGCGGCGGCCGCCCGGGGGTTCCTGGGCAGAGAGGCCGGCCGCAGCGAGCAGGTACATCGCGCCCGCGAACAGGAGCGAAAGGTGGACCCGAAGAGCTGTGCGCGAGCCCCGCTTCACTGGCACATCCTGAATGCAGATCGGTAGTTCAAACGATACCACAAGCGCCGCCAAAAACCATGCGCGAGTCCCATTGATGCTATCGGCACAATTGATTAGACTGCCCACCATTCTATGGACAAGTCACGCGTGGCCCTGGTGCGCTGTTCGTCCTACGACGAGCAGGAGCTGTTCGAGGCGGTCAAGGCAGGAGTGGACCTGCTGGGCGGGGTCGAACGCTTCGCAGCCCGGGACGAGAAGATGCTGCTCAAGCCCAACGTCCTGGCCGGTGATCCGCCGGAGCGGTGCGTCTGCACCCATCCGCAGGTGGTCAAGGCGGTCGGCCGGCTGTTTCAGGGACGCTCCCGCAACGTCTCCTACGGGGACTCGCCGGGTCCGGGGCACGCCGCCGCTCACCTGGAGAGCTCCGGCATCTCCGCCGCGGCGCGGGAGTTGGGACTGACCTTGGGCGAGTTCGACCACGGCCGCACCGTGGAGTTCCCGCAGTCGCCCTTCACCCGCAGCTTCCCCATCGCCAACGCGGTTCTCGAGACGGACGCCCTGGTGAGCCTGTCCAAGCTCAAGACCCACACCCTCACGCGCATGACCGGGGCGGTCAAGAACCTGTACGGCTGCGTCACCAGCCCGGCCAAGCGGCGCTTCCATCTGCAGTATCCCAGCACCTTCGAGTTCTCCCAGATGCTGGTGTCGCTGGCCCTGCTGCTCAAGCCGCGCCTGCACATCATGGACGGGATCATGGCGATGGAGGGCAACGGCCCCCGGGGCGGGGAGCCCCGGCACATGGGGGTGCTGCTCTTCTCCACGGACCCGGTGGCCCTGGACGCGGTCATGGCGGACCTGGTCGAGCTGAATCCCCTGTACGTGTCCACGAATCGCCCGGGGTTCCGGTGGGGCCTGGGCACCTACCAGAAGGACGAGATCGAGGTGGTGGGCGACGCGGTGGCCTCGGCCCGCGACGGGGACTTCCAGGTGCGCCGCGGTCGGGTCTTGGATCTCTCCGTCACCGGCGTGATGACCGTGATCAGCAACCTGATCGCCCAGCGCCCGGTGATCCTGGAGGAGCGCTGCGTGCGCTGCGGGCTGTGCGTCGAGGCCTGCCCGGTCGAACCCAAGGCCCTGAACTGGCACGACGGGAACCGCGAGCGCCCTCCTTCGTACAAGTACCTGCGCTGCATCCGCTGTTTCTGCTGCCAGGAGATCTGTCCGGAGAAGGCCATCACGGTCCGCAAGACGGCCCTCAAGCTCTGACCCCTCACGCTCCGCGGCTCAGCCCTCAGAGGTCGAGGCGGTAGACCCGGTAGCGCTTGTAGATCGCGGCGCCCATGCGCTGCGCCAGCGCGGGGGTGTAGGGGTTGTCCTCCGAGGTCAGGGACAGGTCGGCCCAGCGGTAGCCCCGGGCGGCGGCGCGGCGGTCCATCTCGTCGAACAGCAGCAGGGCCACGCCGCTTCCCCAGTACTCGGGCAGGATCAGGACGCTCTTGATGGCGAGACAGTCGGGATGCCGGCGCAGGTTGGCGAGCAGGCTCAGGTAGTCCCAGGGATAGCGAAGCCCGTTCACCCGAATGAACAGCTCGTTCAGGTTCGGCACTCCCGGAAACCAGCCCACGGTTTTGCCTTCGACCTCGGCGAACAGGACGAGCTCCGGGTCCGCGATGCGGGCGAAGGGGGTAAGCAGCGCCTCCACCGCCTGGCGGGGCCAGGGTCGGTGGTCGGGCAGGTGGGCCAGTGCCTGGTTGAGCAGGGCGTGGACCGTGTCGACCTCCCGTTCCAGGTGCGACAGGTCGGGAGTGCGGATGGTGACCCAGCCCTTCGAGCGGATACGGTCAGCCAGGCGGGCCAGCTTGCGCCTTTCGGGGCTGTCCGATCCGAGGGGGATGGCAAAGGCCAGGTTGTCCGCCCGGGCGGGCCGGAAGCCGTACTCCTCGATGAGCCCCTGGTAGTAGGGAGGCGTGTGGCCGCACAGCAGAACCGGCGGGCGGTCGCGCCCTTCCACCAGGACTCCGTAGCCGTCCTCGCGGTCCAGGTTGAAGGGGCCTGCCAGAGAGCTCAAGTGCCGCTCGCGTCCCCACCGCACTGCCCGGCCGAGCAGGGCCCGGGCTGCGTCAGGATCCTCCAGGCACTCGAAAAAGCCGAACATGCACTCCTGCCGGCCGCTGTCCCGGTTGGCGGCCTTGTCCTCCCCGGCGCAGATCGTCCCGACCGGCCTCCCGTCGCGCCAGGCCATGAACAGCTCCGCCTCGCCGCGCCGGAAAAAGGCCCCGCGGGCGGGGTCGAGGGCTTTGGCCCTCTCGGGAAGCAGCGGAGGCACCCAGAAGGCGTCGGGCCGGCCGGGGCCCCGGTAGATGCGCCAGGGGAAGGTCAGGAAGCGGCGCCTCTCCCGCCGCGTGCGGACCGGGCGGACCTCGATCATTCAGGACTGCCGTCCCGCCGGGCGCCGTCCCGCCGGGCGCCGGCGCGGCGCTGCTCGAGCTCGGTCACGATCGCCTGGAAACGTTTGCGGGTCAAGGGATAGAGGACGGCGCAGAGGATGCCGGCCCCCAGGAAGACCGCCGGGATCGGGCCGGTGATCAGCCGGATGGTCAACAGCGCCGACCGCCCCTGCTCCATGACGTTGGGCTGGTACCCGGAGACCTGGAGCAGGAGCAGGATGAGGGGGATCGCCACCGAGGAGGCCACCTTGTGGGCCAGGGTCACGATGCTGTAAAACATGCCCTCGTGGCGCTCGCCGGTCTTCCACTCGTCCCACTCGATGGCGTCGGGCAGGATCGACCAGGGCAGGACGTGGGCGGCCCCCACGCCCAGGCCCGCCAGCACGCACAGGGTCATAAGCAGCCCCAGGGTGGAGGAGGGGCCCAGGGTGATGATCAACAGCTGCACGAGCGCCCAGAAGGCGATCCCGACGATGAAAGTCCTGCGCTTGTCCCAGCGCCGCGCGAGCCAGTTCCAGAGGGGTAGAGCCGCGATCGCCGTGACGAAGATGGTGGCCATGATCAGGTCGCTCTGCGCTTCCCGGCGCACGCAGTACTTCAGGAAATACAGGAGGATGGCCTGGAGCATGTCGATGGACAGCCAGGTGAAGAGGTACAGCCCGAGGCCGAGCAGGAAGGGGCGGTTGTGCACCACCGCCTTCAGGGATTCCCCGAGCCGCGGGGGCTCCTGCTCCATGTACTCCTGGCGCTCCCGGGTGGCGAAGAAGGCCAGGAGCAGAGGGGCGGCGCTGACCAACCCGAACAGGACCCCCATCCGCAGCACCTTGGAGGCGTTCTCGGCGCGAAAGCTCCCGATCATGAACAGCGGCACCGTAAAGGCCAGCAGACTGGCGAAGATCGAAAAGAACATGCGGTACGAGGTCAGGGAGGTACGCTCGTCGTAGTCGCTGGTGAGCTCCGGGGTCAGGGCAAAGTAGGGCATGTAGGCGAAGGTGGCCGCGGTGTCGAAGAGCAGGTAGGCTGCCCCGAAGTACGCGGCCAGCGCGAGGTCAGACTCGAACGGAGGTTTCCACCACAGCATGGCAAAGGCCGCGGCAAAGGGCGCGGAGGCGAACAGCAGGTAGGGGCGCCGGCGTCCCCAGCGGGTGCGGGTCCGGTCGGAGATGTGCCCGACGATGGGGTCGTTCACGTAGTCCCAGCTGCGGCCCACGAAGATCGCCGCCGCCGCGATTCCGGGCGCCACCCCGACCACGTCGGTCAGGAAGATGGCCAGGTAGGCCCCGATCAGAGTCGTGGTCAGGCTGAATCCGGTGTCCGCGGAGCCGTACAGGATCTTGGTCAGAGGGGGCAGGCGGGTGGAGGGCGGAGCGTTCGGGGACAGAAGGCGGTCGCTCATCGACGGTACCCTCACGCTGAGATTGCTCATTATAAGCCCGCACCGGTGGGTTGTACACTCGGCGCAGCCGCGGGGGCCGTGGCGACACCGGCCCTTGCGCCGGGTGGGAATCTACAGACCGGCAGCTCCCCCTCGGGCAGGAACATCATCGTCGGCTTCCAGGAGCAAGCTCACCGCCAGCTCGTAGTCCGGCTTCTCTCCTTCCCACTGAGGCAGGTTGGTCTCCGGGCCC
>JAFGFV010000222.1 GCA_016930895.1 Spirochaetales bacterium
CGAGGACCCGGCGCAGGCGGTGCTGCGGGGCACCGGCGGTCTGGGGGCCGACATCCTCGTGGAAACGGCCAGCTCGCCCAAGGTCTGGGACTTCATGATGGAGATGATGGCCGCCAACGGGCGCATGTCGGTCTTCGGCCTGTATCCCGAGTCGAAGTTCCAGCCCCTGGCCCTGATCCGCAAGGGGGTCACCCTCTACGGGGACGTGGCCTTCCTGACGAGGCACTTCATCCGCGCCATCGGCTGGCTGGAGTCCGGCAAGGTGTCGGCGCAGGCCCTGGTGACCCGGCGCTTCAGCCTGGAGCAGGCCGGCGAGGCGTTCGCGGCCTTCAACAACAAGGAGACCGTGAAGTGTCTCTTCGAGCTGTAGCGGCCCGGGACAGGCGGTCATGCCCGAGGTGAGCTTCGATCACAAGCGGCTGTTCGACCTGATGCGCGGGGCCGAGGTCGATCTGCTGCTGGCCTCCACGCGGCACAACCTCCGCTACCTGACCGGGGGGTACTACTACCCCCTGTACATGTGGGACGCCCACACCAGAGGCACCCAGTACCTGTCCTTCCTCGCCATCCCGCGGGACTCCCTGGGGGATGCCCTGTTCATCGGCCGCCCCGGGGAGAGCCAACTGATCGAAGAGGCCGGCCTCTGGCTGGAGCGGTGCGTGGAGAGCCCGGGCATCGGCACGCAGCCTGCGGCGGCGAAGGCGGTCGAGGAGCTGAAGGCACTGGGGCTGGAGAACGGGCGCATCGCCGTGGAGCTGCCCTCCCTGCCCGCCGATGCCTTTCGGATCCTGGTGGACGGATTGCCCGACGCCAGCCTGGTGGATGCGGTGCCGATCCTGGACGCGTTGCGGGCTGTGAAGAGGCCGGAAGAGCTGGCCATCATCCGCGAGGCGACCCGCAGGAACCTGGAGGCGGTGGCCGCGGTGCTCACTTCGGGCAGGGACGGGGAGACGACCGCGGAGCTGGCCGGCCGGGTGTCCCGGGAGTTCGGCAAGCGGGAGCTGCATTTCCTCTACGCCCTGGTGTGTGCGGGCCCGGGTTTTTTCAGAGCGCCCTCGCCAAAGCGGAGCTGGAAACGCGACAGCCTCCTGCACATCGATGCCGGCGGAATGCTCCAGGGGTACATCGCCGAAGTCTGCCGGACGGGATATCTCGGCACGCCGTCGGCACTGGCCGACGGGCTGCTGCGGGGCTGCCGAGAGCTGGAGCAGGCCGTGCTCCGGGTGCTCCGCCCGGGGCTCCTGGGCGGGGAGGTGCAACGCACCGGCGACACCTTCCTGGAGGGGCACCCGCTGGGCAAACACGGCAAGTTCATCGCCCACGGGATCGGCCTGGTCCATCACGAGAACCCGGTGATCGAGCTGGGCTCGACGCACGTCCTGCAGCCGGGCATGGTGCTCTCCCTCGAGATGGAGTTCCTGCACGCCGAGGCCGGTCATGCCAAGATCGAAGACATGGTGGTGGTCACAGAAGACGGCCACGAGCTGCTGGGCCCCGATGAGGGCCAATGGTATGTCTCCCACCCCTGACGGAGTGCCGGCAGCATGAAATCGGTGACCGTTCACCTGCAGGCGAGCCTGAGGCGGAAGCGCTCGGGCGGGGGGAGAGGGGACCGGGTGGCCACGCAGGCAGCCACCGTGGGGGAGTTGCTGCGCGAGCTGGGTGTCCCCGAAGCGCAAGCCGCCATGATGTTCGTCAACGGCGAACGGGCGCGGCCCGGATCCGCGATACGGGACGGAGACGAGATCAGGGTGTTCCCCCTCGTGGGCGGGGGATAGACAGGCGTCTCCCAAACAGCAGCGCTCCCGACCTGCGGCCGACCGGGACTATGAAAAACCCCCGTTCCGTGCCATCCTACAGCGGGGTCGGTGCGACGCAGTCGGGCCCAGCTTTCGGGGGCAAAAAGGGTGGCGAGGCACATTGCGGTAGTACACGGTCCCAACCTGAACATGCTCGGCAAGCGGGAGGTCGGGATCTACGGCGGCAAGACCATGGAAGCCATCAACTCCGACGTCGCCGCGGAGGCTGGAAAGCTGGGCGTGGACGTGGAGTTCTTTCAGTCCAACGGCGAAGGCGAGCTGGTCACATTCATCCAGCAGTGCCGGGGAAGGGCGAACGGCATTCTCCTGAACGCGGGGGCCTACACCCACTACTCCGTGGCCCTCCGGGACGCGATCAGCTCCGCGGAGGTCCCCACGGTGGAAGTGCACATTTCCAACATCTACAAGCGGGAGAGCTTCCGACATGTCTCCGTGATCGCCCCGGTTTGCCTCGGACAGGTCTGCGGCTTCGGACCGTACGGCTACGTCCTGGGGCTGCGGGCCCTGATCGAAGAGCGGCTGGACCCCTGGCTGGCCTGAGGCGGGCAGGGTTGAGGAGAGCGGGTTGAACGAGGCGAAGAAGAGGAACTTCCTGGTGGTATCGGGGCCCAATCTGAACCTCCTGGGGACGCGAAAGACCTCCATTTACGGCGAGGGTTCTCTCGAAGATATCCACCGGGGGCTGGAGCAGCGCGCGGAAGAGCTCGGGGTCGGGGTGGAGTGCAGGCAGTTCAACAGCGAGGGGGCGATCATCGATTGCCTGCAGGACGCCCCGGGCCGCTTCGACGGAGTGGTCATCAACGCCGGCGCCCTGGCTCACTACAGCTACGCCCTGCGCAGCGCCATCGGGGCCATGCTGCTGCCGTGCGTCGAGGTGTTCATCTCCAACGTCTACGCCCGGGAGGAGTTCCGCCACAAGTCGGTCATCGCCCCTGTCTGCGTGGGGGTGATCGGAGGATTCGGGAAGAAGAGCTACCTGCTGGCCCTGGAGGCGCTGGCCAATCTGAGCGAAGCGTAGGCGAGGCGAGCGGCGCATGGCTGTGAAGTGGGGGAAGATGGTGACGGACCTCTCGCGGGCGGAAGGGGCAGCCCGGGAGGGCTTCGACTTCCTGCAGCTGGCGGACGACCTGGCGGGAAGCCTGGACGACGAGCGGCTCCCGACCCGGGATCTCCGCCGGGCGGGCGGGGGGCTTCCCTTCACCGTATGCGCGGTGCCCCTTCCGGCGGAGGTCCGGGTGACCCAGCGGGGCTTCAATCTCTACGTGTGGACGGAGCATCTGAAGAAGGCGCTGCACCGCCTGGCCGCCCTGGGCTGCCGACGCCTGGCGTGGAGCAACGGCAGGGCGCGGGTGCTCCCCGTGGAAGGCGAGCTGGCCGTCTTGAAGGAGCAGGTGCTCCAGTTCCTGTTCATGCTCTGTGAGGTGGCCGGGCACTTCGACATGACGGTTCTGGTCGAGCCGCTGGGTCCCCGGCGCACGAACTTCCTGAACGGCATGGACGAAGTCGGCGAGTTCCTGCCCCGGGTCGGCAAGGAGAACCTGGCTTCGCTGATCAGCCTGCGTGAGCTGGAACCGCTCGGGCTCTCCCTGTCGGATGTCGGCAGGTATCGGGAGCTCATCGGTCACGTTCACATCGAGCATCCGGACGCCGGCCCCGGCCGGCGCGTGAGCCCCCGGCCGAAAGACGGGTACGACTACCGGCCCTTCCTCGGGACGCTCAAGGGCATGGGGTACCGCGAGCTCCTCGGTCTGCCCGCCGACGCGGACGCCGAGGCCCTGGGGTATTGCCGCCGCCTCTGGGGGGAGTAGTCCCCGCCGGAAGGAGCGCCGTGCCGGCGCACGCGAGGGCCAGACGGATAGCGGCGATCACCACGAACATCCCCCGCAGCCCGATCCCCTCGGCCAGCAGGGAGGGCACGACCACGTCGCGGCGCAGAGCCAACCCCAGGAGCGGGCCGAGAGGGGCGGGATCGGCGCGGCGGCGGACCATGGGCACGGGCAGCAGGAGCACCGCCCCCGCCCCGCGAATCCGTTCCCCTTCAAGACGTCCCTCAGGCGATGAGCCTGCGGATGCGATCGTCCAGTGCCTTCTGGTCCGCCCAGTGACTGTGCTTCGGGATCTTGCCGTGGGCCGCAATGGCGTCCAGGTCTTTGCTGCGGAGGCGCGGAAAGAGGTCGCCGGCGACGGGCATGGTCATCACGTCCACGCCGGCCAGGTCCCTCACCTGCTCCCCGCTGCGCGTGCTGGCGGCGATCTGGTGCGTCCGGCGCCGGCTGGACTCCGACACCCGCCGGACCGCCCGCTGGCTGGCCAGGGTGGCCTTCTCTCCGACCATGAGGCCGCCGCCCAGGCCGTTGTCCGCCGCGTAGGCATTCAGGCGGCCCAGGAAGACGTTGAGGAAGCTCGGGAAGGCGAAGCTGCGGGCCGGGGGGAAGTCCCCGACGTTCTCGAGCACGAAGCCTCGGACACGGGCGGACGCGGGCTCTCGGCTGGCGGGCATGGCAGCTCGCCCTGGCTGGGCTTGGCGCCCCTCCAGTCTACCACGGCCCGCCGGCCGAACGAGCTTCTTGATTTTGCCCAGGCCAGGGGATAGTCTTCTATACTATGAAAACGATCAAGATACTCTCGGCGGCGGCGCTGGCAGCCGTCCTGTTCGCGGGGCTGATCGGGCCCGCTGCCCTGTTCGCTCAAGGCTCATCAGAGAGCGGGGGCTCCGGTGCGGCCGGCGCTGGCCCGGCCGCGGCGACTTCCGCGGCGGACATACCGCTCTCGAAGGTGGTGCTCTTTTCCAGCGGAGTCGGGTATTTCCAGCGCGAGGGCACGGTGGACGGGAACTCCAAGCTGGAGCTATCGTTTCGGACTGCGGACGTCAATGATCTGCTGAAGAGCCTGATCGCCCGGGACTTCGACGGCGGCCAGGTTGCCGCCGTGAACTACGCCTCCCGGGACCCGATCACCCGGACCCTGCGCAGCTTCGCGGTCGACCTGACCTCCGATCCCGACCTGGCCGGGATCCTGGCCCAGGTCCGGGGCGAGGCGGTGGAGCTGTCCGCCCCCCAGCGCCTGCGGGGTACCATCGTGGGGGTGGAGGCGAGGCAGAACCCGGAGGGGGTTCCCGTCACCTACCTGAACCTCCTGACGGAGGGGGGGCTGCGCAGCGTATCCCTGGCGGAAGTGGAGGAGATCCGCTTCCTCGACCAGGGGCTGGACCAGGAGTTCCGCCAGGCCCTGGCGGTGCTGGCCCAGGGGCGCAGTACCGACCGCAGGCGCGTGGCGGTGCGCTTTACCGGGGAGGGGCGCCGGCGGGTGCAGGTGGGCTACCTGCTGGAGACGCCGGTGTGGAAGACCAGCTACCGCCTCGTCCTCGGGGAAGGGGACCGGCACTTCCTGCAGGGGTGGGCGATCGTCGAGAACACCAGCGAGGAAGACTGGCGGGAGGTCTCGCTCCGCCTGGTTTCCGGCCGGCCGATCTCCTTCATCATGGACCTGTACCGCCCCCTCTACGTGCCCCGGCCGGTGGTGCAGCCGGAGCTGTACTCCTCCCTGCGCCCCCAGCGCTACGACGAGGACCTGAGCGCCGGCGGACGCCTGGCCGAGGCCGGCGCCAGGGCGCCTGCGCCCGAGGCTCCGGCCGCCCGCATGAAGTCCGCCCCGGCCCCTTCCATGGCCCGCTCGGAGCTCTACGAAGAAGCCGAAGCGTACCTGGCTGACGAGCCCATGGACCTGAGCCAGGGGGTGAGCGCCCTGGCTCAGGCCGGGGAGGCGGGGAGCTTCTTCGAGTACCGGATCGCGGTGCCGGTCACCCTGCCGCGCCAGGAGTCGGCCATGCTGCCGATC
>JAFGFV010000223.1 GCA_016930895.1 Spirochaetales bacterium
AGATCCCTCCTTCAGCCGCCTGGCTCTCCAGGCGTTTCCAGTGCCCCAGGGCTTCGGCGAGCTTGCCGCGGTCGATCTCGACCCAACGCCCCCGCAGGAACACCAGTCCCTCTTCGGACTCCATGATCCGCTGCCATTCGGCCTCGGTGAGCCGGTCCTCGCCCAGGGCCAGCTCGACCTTGAAGTCCAGCATGGTCTCCGTGCCGAGGCGGCCCGATCTGGCTTCGCCGATGGTCACCGCCACCCGCGGGCGCGGGCGCTTGCGCCACCAGTCCGGAAGCCGGACCAGGAGCCCGCTGTCTTCGAGAAACGGAACCTCTTGGAGGAACCGGTAGGCTTGCCCGGGGCTCCAGGCCAGAGGGTGAAAGATCTCCCCGCTGTCCACCAGCTCTTTGACCAGGGCGCTTTTCTCAGAGGCCGCCTGCACGGGGGCGAGCAGGCTGATCAAGGCCTTCTTGTTGCGCTCCCCCGCGTACTCCTGCAGCGCCCGGCCCAGGGGTTGATACTGCACGCGCCCCCCTTCAGAAAGGCGGGGCGCGTAGGTGGCCAGGAAGGCGAAGGGATACTGCGGGTCGCGCTTGTTCTCCGCCAGGTGCAGGCAGACCCTCCCCACCTGGTGCCACAGCGGGGCGTGCCTCTTCAGCCAGGCGGAAAGGCCCGCGCCGGAAGCGGCGACCTCGCCCCGCGCCCAGCCGTCCAGATCGCTCCACAGGCTGCGCAGCACCGCGGCCCTCAGGTACTCTCCGCCCTGCATGGGCGGAGCGCTCAGCAGAAGAGTATCCAGCTCGCCCTGCGGCGGTGCCTCGATGGGCTGCTTGAGATCCGCGGCGGGCTCAGGGGTGCGGCACAGCTCGGTCAGGTAACGCGAGGCAACCTCGCGCCAGAAGGCCGCCGAGGGGGACAGGGGAGCCTCGGGCCTGGTGGCGGCAAGGGTGAACAGACCCTGCCCCGGGTTGCAGCGAAATGCCTCGAGCGCCTTCTTGGTCCAGCCGTCGAACGCGGCGGCCCGTTCGAACCCGGCGTCCCTGTGCGACTCACCTGCCGCTTCAGGCCCGCTCGGCAAGAGGTGACCGGCCGGGGTCAGGACCAGCTCAAGACTCATCGCTGTCGGTTCCGGTGGCTACAGTGGCTTCGGTGGCGCCACCGTAGCACGCCGAAGGGCAGCCTGAGAAGGGCGGGGGATAGCGGTCGGAAACAAGGAATGGTTTCGGCTCGGGGTCGACCCGATTCGACTCCCGGCGGCCGGGCCGAGGCGACTCCCGGGCGGCATCTTCCAAGAATCCCTTCGACCATATTCGACATTCGCGAACAAGGAGTCATCCGACTTCGCCGCAGTGAAGGCACCGCCTCGGGGACATCGGGTTGAGGCACGGGGTGCTGGGCTACAGCGAGTCGGACATCGGCGGTGTGCTGGAGAACCTCGTGTACCTCGAGTTGCGCCGTCGCGGCTACAGGGTCGCGACCGGCAAGGCGGAAGCCGGGAAGATCGACTTCGTGGCGGAGGACCGCTCGGGAAAGCTGTACATCCAGGTCGCCCACCTGGCGGAGAGCCGGCAGACGGTAGAGCACGCGCTCAAGGCGTTCTCTCGATTCGATGGCGTCTACCCCCGCTACCTGCTGAGCCTCGAGGCGTAGAGGCCGGGGCATCGACCCGCCTTCCATGGCGGCCGTGAGGATCGATTCGGCGCAGGTCTACGGCACGGATGTCCTCTTCGGTGACGTCGTACTCCGTGGTGATCTCGGCATTGGCCATACCCCCCGCAAAGCCATCGATGGCGCGCGCCACCGGGACTCGACCTGGATCAATCGGGGCCCGGAAGCTTCGGGTCCTTGTACTCGCCCGAGCCCTCCCCGAATGCTGTACCTGCCGCAGGTCGGCAGCGAACTGCGTCGGCACGATGCTGCCCACCGCCTGATGGAGGGTGATGCCCTCGGGACACGGCGAAAGCCCGCCGGCCGGAAATCACCGGCTCAGCCGGCCAGAGCGGGGCTGCGCGGCCGCCCCGCGGCTGGTGGCGGGCTCGCCGGCGGCGCCGGCAAGGTTGCGGGCGGCGAGTACACGGAGTACGATGGCGGCAAGGAGGGTTACCATGAAACGACGCATTCTGTTACCCTTCGTCTTTGCCGTTCTGTCGCTAGTCCTGGTCTCTTGTCCCTACGCGATCTTCACCATCGAGATTGTCGCAGATCCGGATACCGGGCCTGCCCCTCTCACCGTTGGATTGATGGCCAGTTACGATGAAACACGCCATATCGACAGTTGTTATTGGATCTTCGGAGACGGCACCGCGGACGTTTTCGGTCCCGCCAGCTCGTACTATCTCGTCACCCATGTGTTCGAACAGCCCGGGACGTACTGGGTAACGTGCATGGCCACGGAAGAACGGGCTGCCGGCGATCTGACGGCCTATGACTCAGTACAGATCACGGTGGCGGACCCGGTCGGCGGCGCCCTGAGGGTGACAATCGACGGGGATCCGTTGAGCAACTGCCCGGCGGGAGGACCTCTGGTAGTCTACTTCACGAGCACCGTAAGCGGCGGCACCCCGCCATACAGCTACGAATGGAACTTCGGCGACTGGATCGGCTCGACCGAGGCCAATCCTGTGCATGAATACGAGGAAGGACCATGCGATGTCGTGCTCACCGTTACCGACGACGCCGCGCAGTCCGCGACTTCCAACACCCTCACCGTGGAGTATTGTCCCTAGGTCGAGGACCTTCGGGTCTGAGATCCCCGGCCGCAGGTCGGCGACCTACTCGACCTCGTGCCCGCCTTCACGAAGGGCATCCACGATCGCGCGATCTACGCTCTCGTCAGCGAGGCAGGTCAAGCTATGCGCCGATGGGGAGAATCACG
>JAFGFV010000224.1 GCA_016930895.1 Spirochaetales bacterium
CACCTTCCAGGGCATGATCCTGGCCCTGATCTGCTACCCGATCATCCTGGCGGTCTCGCCGCTGGCCCGCTACCTGTTCATCGTGGCAGGGCAGACTGATCTGCAAGTGGCCCTGGGGTACCGGTACTTCCAAGTGCTGATCTTCGGTTCCGTGTTCTTGGTCCTGCGCTACGCCATCTCGGGGTTCTTCCTCGGCATCGGCCGCACCCGGGTGGTTATGATCGCCAACCTGGTGGGCATGCTGGTCAACATCCCGGCCAACTACGTCCTGATCTACGGCAAGCTCGGCTTCCCGGCCCTGGGCATCACGGGGGCGGCCCTGGGCACGATCCTGGGCGGCATGACCATGTGTGCGATCCTGTTCGCCTTCTACCTGCGGCCGGCCAACCGCCGGGACTTCGCCACCCACCGGGGCTTTCGCCTGAACGGCGACATGATGAAGACCCTGGTGCGCTTCGGAGTGCCGGCGGGGTTCGAGATGTTTCTGAACGTGACCGCCTTCAACCTGTTTGTCCAGTTCATGCACTCCTACGGCCCCGGGGTCGCGGCCGCCGTCACTATCGCCTTCAACTGGGACATCGTGGCCTTTATTCCCATGCTGGGCATGGGATTCGCGGTCACCGCTCTGGTCGGGCAGTTCGTCGGGGCCCGAGACTACGCCACCGCCCGCAAGGCGGCGTACCTGTCTCTGAGGGTGGCGTGGGTGTACTCGGGGACCATGGTCATCATCTTCGTGACCGCCACGCGGGCCCTGGTTGGAACCTTTGCCTCCGGTTTCGGGGCCGAGGGCCCCGAGATCGCGCGGCTGGCCACGACCCTGCTGCGCCTGGCGGCGCTGTACATCATGGCCGACTCGGCCCAGCTCGTGTTTGCCGGGGCCCTGCGCGGGGCCGGGGACACCCGCTGGGTCATGTACATCTCCGTGGGCCTGCACTGGGTCTTCTCGATCCTGGCGATCGTGCTGATCCGGGTGGTCCGAGTCGCGCCGCAGGCCGCCTGGGTCTCGTTCATCGTGTTCGTGATCCTGCTTGGAGTGGGGATGTTCCTGCGCTTCCGGAGCGGGCGCTGGCGGGAAATAGACATGATAAGGTCGGTGTGAGCTGGCCGCCCGCGGCAGGCGGCCCGGGCGTCCCAAGCGGCCGCGAGCCTGCCCGGTGCTACGTGGTCTCCGTCCGGGACAGCGCCGGCGCCGCCTTGGCGGCCAGCAGCTCCGTGAGCCGCGCCGCCGGGATGCGGGCCGGGTTTAGGGCGGTTTCGAACATGTGCTTCATGGTCTTGCGGTAGCCCAGGTTGAACCCCAGCAGAAGGGGAAAGTACGGGCGCCGCGCGTCGGTCAGGGCCGACGCGGAACGGACCAGGATGCTCCTGAGACCGTAGGTCTTCTTGTAGGCCCAGTGCAGCCCCGCCTGGAGGGCCTCGGGGCTCATCCGCAGGGGCTGGAAGACCGTATGGGTGCAGTCGTAGTTGCGCCAGTTGCGGTCGATGAAACGCCCCTCGGCCTCGATCTTGTCGTAGAAATCGGTGCCGGGCAGGGGGGTCAGGATCGTGTACTGGACTCCGTCCAGCCTGATCCTGTTGACGAAGTCGACGGTCTGCTCGAACACCTCCGGGCCGTCGTGGTCGAAGCCGAAGATGAAGGCCCCCTCCACGAAAATGCCCTTGCGGTGGAACTTCTGCACCGCCTCCTGGTAGTAGTCGATCCGATTCTGGCTCTTGCCGATCTCGGAAAGCGATCCTTCCGACACGGTCTCCAGCCCGATGAACACCCCCTTGCAGCCGCTGGCCGCGGCCAGCTCGAGCATCTCGTCGTCGTAAGCCGAGTTGACCGAGACCTGGCTGATCCAGAGGATGCGGTGGGGAATGAGGGCCCGGAAGAGCTCCTTGGCGTAGCCCTTGTTGGCCATGATGTTGTCGTCCACGAAGACGTGGAAACGGTCCCGAAGGGTGGGCCGCTCCAGGTTCTCCAGGGGGCGGGCGATCTCCCGGACCACCTCCTCCACCGGGCGGAAGCGGATCCTGCGCCCCAGCAGCTTTGTGACCGAGCAGAAGGAGCAGTTGTGCGGGCAGCCCCGAGTGATGCCGTAGAGGTTGGTGATCACGTAGTGCCCGGCGCGGCGGGCCATCTCCAGGTCCGGGAAGGGCAGGCCGGCCAGCTCAGGATGCGCTTCCGCCTTGTAGCGGGGCCGCAGGGCCTGCCGGCCGCCGCCCCGGAAATCCGCGAGCAGGGCATCCCAGGCCCCTTCCGCCTCGCCGACGACCACGGAGTCGGCGTGGCCGAGGGCCTCTTCGGGCATGGCGCTGACGTGCGAGCCGCCCAGGACCACCGGTACAGCGAGCTCCCTGAACCGGTCGGCGATTTCGTAGGCCCTGTCGGCGGAGGCGGTCATGACCGAGATGCCGACCAGGTCCGGGCGGTCGGCAAAGGGGATCTCCTCCACGTTCTCGTCCACGAGGCGCACGTCCACGTCCTTGGGCGTCACGGCGGCGACGTTCAACAGCCCCAAAGGCGGCACCCGGAAGAACCCGACCCCGAACCTCTTGCGGCGGGCGCTGCGGTTGTTGCGGCGAGGTGCGACGAAAAGGATGGTCATGCGCTGCTCCAGACGAGGACTCGTTCTCGGGGGTATCAACGCTTCAGTATAGGGCAGATGGCCCGGGCGCAGGGTCGCTTGAGTGTAAAAGAAGTGTAAAACCCGAAGGGTTCCATTTTCGTCCCGGCGTCTTTACACGCAGGGGCGTTCTCACTTAATATGTATATAGTATTTGTGTCACATCGGGAGGGGAGTGCATGCTGTTCGAGTACAAGAAAAAGGACTCCAAGGAAGAGCTGATCCTGACCGACGGCCGGACCAAGGCCGAGGCGGACGCCAAGCTCAAGGAAATGGTCAAGAGCCGCGGGGAGCTGCTCAAGGATTGGTCCCTGGCCTGGTCCAACTAGCTCCCTCCTCAGCGACTGCCCGGCACCGACCGGCATAGTAGGTGCGGAGCATGGGGCACTGGGCCTGGGACAGCATCTTCTATCACGTCTATCCTCTGGGTTTCTGCGGGGCCCCGGAGCGCAACGACCTCCACTCGCCCCCGGTGCCTCGGTTGGAGAAGCTCTCCGGCTGGCTCGATCACGTGCAGGGGCTCGGGTTCAACGCCTTGTACCTGGGTCCCCTGTTCGAGAGCTCGGCCCACGGTTACGACACGGCGGATTACTTCCGGGTTGACCGCCGCCTGGGGGACAATGGCATCCTGGCCGCTCTGACCGCCGAGCTCCACCGCCGCAGCATGCGCGTGGTCCTGGACGGAGTATTCCACCACGTGGGCAGGGAGTTTTGGGCATTCCGGGACTTGCGGGACAAGGGGCAGGGTTCCGCTTACCGGGAGTGGTTTGCCGGAGTCTCTTTTGGGGGGCAAAGCCCCTACGGGGACCCCTTCACCTACCAGGGCTGGGAGGGCAACCAGGACCTGGTCAAGCTCGAGCTGCGAAACCCCCGGGTCAGGGAACACCTCTTCGAAGCGGTCGAGAGCTGGATCCGGGAGTTCAGGATCGACGGCTTGCGCCTGGACGTGGCGTACCTCCTGGACCTGGAGTTCCTCCGCGAGCTGGGGCGCCTGTGCCGCTCGCTGCGTCCGGACTTCTGGCTGATGGGGGAGGTGATCCACGGGGACTACCGGCGCTGGGCCGCCCCGGGTCTGCTGGACGCCGCCACGAACTACGAGTGCTACAAGGGCCTGTATTCCAGCCACAATGATCGCAACTACTTCGAGATCGCCTACGCCCTGAACCGCCAGTTCGGCGAGGGCGGCATGTACCGGGGTCTTCCGCTGTACGCCTTCGCGGACAATCACGACGTGGACCGGGTGGCAAGCCGACTGCGGGAGCCCGCTCACCTGTTTCCCCTGTACTGCCTGCTGTTCACCATGCCCGGGGTCCCCAGCGTCTACTACGGAAGCGAGTGGGGGATCCGGGGGCGCAGGTCGGACCACGACGATCGGCCGCTGCGCCCGGCGCTCGACCTGGAGGAGATGCAGGCCAGTCCTCCGGAGCCGGAGCTGCCGGCGCTGATCTCGCGCCTGGCCCGCCTGCGCGCCGCTACGCCGGCCCTGCGCCGCGGGGGCTACCGTCAGCTGCACGTGAGCCACGAACAGCTGGCCTATTTGCGCGGGGGCTGCGGTGGGGAGGGGTCGGGCGGTGGCCCGGACGGGGAAGCGGACGGCGCGGCGCTCGTGGCCGTGAACGCGGCGGCGCAGGCCGCGCGGCTGGAGCTGCCGGTGGCGGGGGAGTGGCGGGACCTGCTCGACCCGTCCGAGTGCCTGGAGGCGGAAGGCGGGAGGCTCGAGCTTGAGGTGGCCCCTCGCTGGGTGCGGCTACTGGCCCGACCGTAGGACGGTCGGGAAGTCGCCGGACCGTAGGACGGTCGGGAAGTCGCCCGACCGTAGGACCGCCGGCAAGGGGTAGATTCGCGAGGAAAGGGGCGCGCGAGCATGGGCAGGAGTAGCGATCCGAGGGAGGCGGCGGGAAGCGCCGCCTCGGACGCGGCGGGCACGGCCGGGGGCGGGGAACCCACCGCAGCGGTGGTGATCACGGGCAGCACCCGGGGTCTGGGGTTCGCCTTGGCGCGGGAGTTCCTCCGCCTGGGCTGCCGGGTCCTGGTGAGCGGTCGCAGCGTCGAGGCGGTGCGGGAGGTCGTCGGCCGTCTGCAGGCCTACGGGGCGCGGGTCGAGGGGCAGAGCTGCGACGTGACTGACCCGGCACAGGTCGGAGCCCTGTGGGACGGGGCTTTGCGCCGTTGGGGCCGGGTCGACGTGTGGATCAACAACGCCGGGGTCGCGCAGGAGTACCTGCGAGCCTGGGAGCTGCCCACGGAAGAAGTGATCCGGATCGTGGAAACCAACATCCTGGGGGTCATGCACGGCTCCCGCGTGGCCATGCGGGGGATGCGGGGCCAGGGGTACGGGGCCATCTACAACGTGGAGGGGTGGGGTTCCGACGGCAAACGGCGGCCCGGCTTGGCGGTTTACGGGACCACCAAGCGGGCGGTGCGGTACTTTTCCCGGTGCCTGGCCGAGGAGGCGGCAGGTGAGGCTGCGCCGGGCGAAGGGGCACCCGCCGAGGAGGCCTCGGAGCGGCCGGAAGAGCAGGCGGCGGGACCCCGGTACGAACGGGTTCTCGTGGGCACCCTGAGCCCGGGGATGATGGTCACCGACTTCCTCCTGGAGCCCATGGCGAGGATGGCCGATGCCGAGAGGCTGCGGCGGGTGGTGGACATCCTCGGTGACCGTCCGGAGAGCGTGGCCGCGTTTCTCGCACCGAGGATCCTGGCCAACCGCCGTAACGGGGTTCGCATCGCCTGGCTGACCGGCCCCAAGGTCATGGTCCGCTTCGCGCGGGCGCTGCTGCGCAGGGGGTCGCGGGGGAGGGACCTGTTCGCAGCCGTGGATGCCGGCGAGGGCGGCAGACCGGCGGCCGGACCCAGGGAGCGCGATTGACACGGACGGAGGGCGGGTGGTGGCAGCCCCGGGAGCCGGAACCGTTTCTCACCGCTCGCCTGCCGCTGCCTGGGCGCCCGCCGAGGGGGCAGCGGCTTGGTTTTCCCGGCCGCAGGCGCTACAATGGAAAGCAGCAAAGAAGGTGAATCATGGATAAGAAGTTCCGAGACCACTTCCGGGCTTTCCTGCTGTCCCACCAGATCGGTGAAGACCCGTACGGAAACCTGGCCAAGATCAAGGTCATCGCCAACAGCAACCCCGCCAAGTGGGACGGCAAGCTGCCCAGCAGGGGAATCGATCCGGATCCGAGCTTCTGCAAGGTCGTGGAAGCGAGCCGCAGCCGCCCGGTAGTCCCGTGGTGGTGGTACCAGAAGGAGAAGGAGCCGGTACCGGCGGTGGTGCAGGACGTCTACGAGGGGTTGGCCTTCGATTTCGCCCTGCTGTATCCGCAGGAGAATGTTTGGATCTACATCGTGCTGGAGCCGTCGGTGGACGTGATCGAGCTCCTGCGCGGGCAAGAGCACCTCAAGGCCTTCATCCTGATTTCCCTGATCAACAAGCGCTTTCCCCCGGCGCAGCGGGAGCACCAGCGCCTGCGGCTCGGCACCGTCCTGAAGTCCAAGGATCTGAACAAGATCTTCACCTTCGTGGCCTTCCGGGAGGAAGACGCCGCGTACGCCTCGCTCCCGCCGAACCTTCCGACCGTGTCGCGCCTCGTGCATGCCTCGTCGAACACGGCCAACTGGAGCATCCGCCTGCCCCGGGACCGTCACGTCTACGGCAGTTTCCGGGAGATCGTCGTCGGCCGATAGCCCTCGGCTGACAGCCGCAGAGCAGCTCGGAATCCTCGGCAAATTTGCTCCCACATTTTCTTGCGTTCCTGCCGCCGCGGAAGTAGGATGGTCTCTTCGACCGTCGGGTGCGCAGGGGGAAAGCGCTGTGAGGCCGTTTCGGGCTCTGGGCGCGGGGGCTTTGCTGTGGCTCACCCTGTCGGCTCCGGCCCCTGCTGACGACA
>JAFGFV010000225.1 GCA_016930895.1 Spirochaetales bacterium
CGCGGCCAGCCCCGCGTCATAGGCAAAGATGGCCTTCCTCAAGTCCCCCATGATGCTCTTCTGTTCCTCCGTCATTCCCTTCCTCCTCGCCGCAGTATCGGCCCCGTGGCATCAACCATGTGCGTACCGGGCGGCCGCTTCGACCAACACGTTCAGATTCTCGACCGGAGTCTCGGGAGGGACGTTGTGCCCGTCCTGCAGCACGTACCCGGGGCAGTCCCCGAAGATCTCCAGATTGACCCGGCAGTCCTCCATCACTTCTTCGGAGGTCCCCTCATGGAGCTTGACGGTATCCACCCCTCCCATCAGGATGACCCGGCCCCCCATGACCTGCCGCAACGCCTTCTTGTCGGTTTGATAGCTGAAGCCTATGTAACGGTCGATCCCCACATCGTTCATCCAGAATTCCAGAAGATGGTCCGCCTTGCCGCAGTTGTGCGCCTGGACCTTGTAACCCAGCTTGCGGATGTGGTCTGCCAAGCGTTTGTGAGGTCCCAGCATGAACTGCTCGATCTGGTCCGGAGACATCTGGGCGGTGCCGTCGTCCCCCACGTGGAGGACCTTGGGGTTCACATCGGCGCAGAAGGCCGCATCGCCCTCCTGCAACTCGACCACCGCGTCCAGCCAATCGATGGCCTTGTCGGTCACGATCTCCAGCAGCTCCTTGACCCACTCGGGGCGGTCGTAGAAGCTCATGGAGAAACCCTCCACCCCGCACAGGTCGCCCGCCAGCCCGGCGAGGCCGAGGATTCCTCCCCCGCCGGGATACACGCAGTCCACCGCCTCGAGGGTCTTGCCGTCGGAGAACTCGATCCGGTACTCCTGTGCCCGCTTTTTCATTTCCCGGTAGAATTCGAGCATCTTGCCGTGCAGCCCCGTGTTTACGTAGTCGACCTTGCGCAGCTTGCCCAGATCCGGGTCCTTCTCCAGCATGTGCGGACGTGCGACCCAGGGCGAATCGTCCTCCGGGATTACGATATCGGCCCCGAAGGCATTCGTATCCTCCACCCACATGAAATCCGGGTACAAGACGATCTTGTGGAAGTCCGATCTGACGTTCTCCAGGATCCATTTCTGCCCGAGTAGCTGGCACTTCAGCATTGTGGCAGGATCGCCCAGGTACTCGCGGAAGCGCGTGCCGTAGCCGATCAGCGGCAGCCAGTAGCGCGAGCCGATGTAGTGCAGTACGGGCACGCGGTCGGCTTGCTCGAAACGAAGCGCCTTGTTCCAGCGCGCGGCGCGTTGCTCGATCTCCGCATAAGGCAGGTCGATCCGTATGACTTCCATGAAGCCCTCCTTTCCTGTTCCGGTGTTTCCCGGTCCCCTGCGCTCCCGCGGGCCTATCGTCCGTATTTCTCGGCAGCCATGTGCAGAATCAGGGCGTTCTCGACCGGCTGGTCGTTGTTGAGCATGTTGCAGGTGGCGAGGATGTACCCCGTCCTGTCTTTCTCCCACATCACGGAAACCATCTCCTTGACCTTGCCGTCGATCTCCTGGACGGAGCCCCTTGGCATGAGATAGTCCATGTCAAAGTTGCCGATGAAACAGATGTCTTTCCCGTATTCCCGCTTGTACTTGAAGATGTCGTTGCCGGCGGAGGGCTGGATGGCGTGCAGGCTGCTCACCCCGGTCTCGATGATGCGGGGCAGGGTCTTCTCGACGTTTCCGCAGCTGTGATAGTTGGCCAGGAGGCCCTTCGAGTGAACATAGTCGACGAGCTCTCGGGTAAAGCGGAAATCCAGCTCCTGCAGCTGCTCCGGCGCCAGGAAAGGGCCGCTGTTCATGGCATGGTCGTTGGAGAACCAGATGCTATGCGCCCCCGCGGCCGCGAGTCGGTCGATCAGCTTCTTCTGGAAGTCGGAGAAGCGTTCCATGAAGCCGATCAGCTCACCCTGGTGGTCGTACATGTACCCGATGTACTGCTCGAATCCCACGAGCTGGGACACCTTGAAGAAGCCGTGGTCGATCTGCGCGGTCACCCAAAAGTCCGACTCCCGCGCCCACCTCTCGATATCCGAGTAGAGAAAAGAGTCCACCTCCGGGAAACGATAGCTCTTCAGCTCCTCGGGGGATCTGACCGCGAGCTCGGTGATCTCGTACGATTCGGAGGTGATCTTCATGGTCTGCCCCCAGATGTCCCGCTGGACCTTGGTGGTCCCGTCATCGGAGAGCGTCTCCACCATCGGCTCGATGGGAAACAGGTGCACCCAGTCGAAATTGAGCAGCTCCCGCACCGCCTTGTGGCGCTCGAAGTTCTCCGGCGGAAGGAGCTCCTTCATCCATTTCGACAGAGCGTTCTGATGATCCTCCGCAAAGACCTTGCCGGTCATCTTGGCCAACAGCTCATCGTGGATCATCTGCTCGCCGTGCGGAAGCTTGTCCACCTCCTGCAGCCGCAAAGACCGCTCGAATCGCTCTCTTCTGGTCACTGATGCTACCTCCGTTGCTCAGCCGCCGGGCCTGTAGTAATTCTTGTAGTCGTCGTAGAGAAGGTGAAGCGGCGCCTCATCCTCCTCGATCTGGGCGAATCGGCCGACCCGATCGTAGAAGCGGTTGTCCACGTAGTCGTCGTTGACCCGGCTCACCTCCCCCACCAGGACCGTGCCCTTGCCCTCCTCGCCCCAGAACTTGTGGTACAGCCGCTGGGGGATGCAGACCGACTCCCCCGGGCCCAGGCTCAGGGTGCCGCCCGCTTCGATCGTTCGCCGCGCTCCGTCGACGCTCACGGACACCTCGGTGTCCGCAAGGCCCTCCTCGCTCGTGGAGTTCCAGAACTGGATGACCAGCTCGCCGCCGCCGCGGTTGATGATGTCTTCCATCTTCTGGTAGTGGAAGTGGGTCGGGGTGATCTGCCCTTCCTTCACAATCAGGATCTTCTCCGCATACACCTTACCCGCTTCCTTCTTGAGCTCCTCGAGAGTGCCGTTGCGGATCGTGAACATCAAGAGGCCCCAGGCGCTGTAGTCTCCGAGACCGAAATCGGTGATGTCCCAGCCGAGCTGCTGCTCGACGATCTCCCTGCACTCGGGGCCCTTGCGCGCCCACTCCTCCGGCGACCAGCCGGCAAACGGCGGCAGGAGGAACTGATGCGCCTCCAGGAACCCACGGGCGTCGCGCATGATGGCGTTGATTTCGGAGCGTTTCATGAAGGCTTCCTCGGTCCTACTCGAGAATCTTGAGCTTGTACACCGTGCTGTCCTGCTGGTAGACGAGCAGCAGGTGCTCGCCGTCCCAATCCAGGTCCCGGATGCCGCCGCCGTCCTTGGGTCCCTTGATCATGCCGACGGACTCGCCCTCCGGCGTGATCCGATGGATCCGGTTGGCCCCCTTGTTGGCCACCCAGAAGTACCTGCCGTCCCAGGCCATGCCCATGTCCGGAGGAGGGGCCAGGCGGCGCAGCGACACGCTGCCCAGCTCCTTCCCATTTGTATCCAGGTGGTACAGGGTTTTGTTGCTCCAGTGCAGGACCCAGAGATCC
>JAFGFV010000226.1 GCA_016930895.1 Spirochaetales bacterium
ACCCTGTTCGTGTCCGCCTCCGGAGAGATCGGCAGCGTGGAGCAGGGGGGCGACGGCCGCGCCTTCGAGCTCGCCCTGGATGCCTGCGGCCTCCATCCGGCCCCGGCGGCGGGCGCGCGCGCCGCGGCCCTGCTCCGGGAGCAGATCCACCTCGATCACCAGCGCGCCCGCAGACGGGGAATCCAGTTCCCGGAGGTCGAGATCCGGGAGGTCTTCCGGGTGCTCCTCCAGGCCCTCGCCGCGGAGGGGCTGATCGCCGCGGCCGGCACCTTCGAGATCGACCCGGGGTGGTGCGAACGGCTGGCTCTGGAGTACGAGTGCAGGGTCAACCCGACCTGGCCGATGCCGGGGGCCCGGGAGCTCCTCGAGAGCTTGCGGGACCGGGGCCTGGAGCTGGGGCTGGTGTCCAACGCTCAGTTCTACACTCCCTGGCTGTTTCCGGCCCACCTCCACGCGCAGCCGTCGGAGCTGGGCATCGACGATGAGCTGTGCCTGTGGTCCTACCGGCTCGGAGAAGCCAAGCCTTCCGCGGCCCCGTTCACCCTGGCCCTCCAGCGGCTGAGCGCGCGGCACGTCGAAGCCTCTTCGGTCCTGTGCGTGGGCAACGATCTTCGCAACGACATTGCCCCGGCGGCCCGGGCAGGCTGCCGGACCGCCCTGTTCGCGGGCGACCGCCGCTCCTATCGGCCCCGGAGCGGCGACCCGGCCCTGGCGGGGCTCCGTCCCGACGCGCTGCTCACCGACCTCTCCCAGCTGCCCCCCCTGCTGGTCCCGTAGATTCCGAAGCCACAGCCGCTGCCAGGGTCCCGCCGGCCTCCTTTTTTCGACTTGTCTTCTAGAGTCGTTCATACGTATGATATCCCAAGGAACCAAACGATGAGTGATGACCAACACAAAAAGCGCCAGATCTCCCTCGGGTACGTGGCTCTGGGGCTGCTTCTGGTCTTCGTCCTGCAGTTCTTCATGGTGCGGGGGGTTTCTCAGGAGATCCCGTACAGTGAGTTCAAGCAGTACGTGGAGCAGGGAATGGTGCGGGACCTGAGCCTGTCCCCGACGGATATCCGGGGCACCCTGGTACGGAGCGAGCAGGACCAGCAGGCCTTCGTGACCAACCGGGTGGAAGACCCCGGGCTGGTCAGTCAGCTCGAGGAAAAGGGCATCCGTTTCACCGGCAGGCCCGCAAACTCGGTGCTGGGCTCCCTGCTCTCCTGGATCCTGCCCATTATCATCATCGTGGCGTTCTGGAACTTCACCATGCGGCGCATGCAGATCGGCGGACCCGGGATCCTCAACGTGGGCCAGAGCAAGGCCAGGCTGGTGGCCGACAAGGACGCGGCGCGGACGACCTTCAAGGACGTGGCGGGCATCGAGGAAGCCAAGGAAGAGCTGGTGGAAGTTGTCGAGTTTCTGCGTACCCCGAACAAATTCGAGGAGCTGGGGGGGCGCATCCCCAAGGGCGTGCTCCTGGTCGGCGCGCCGGGCACGGGCAAGACCCTGCTCGCCAAGGCCGTGGCGGGCGAGGCCGGAGTGCCCTTCTTCAACATCTCCGGCTCGGAGTTCGTGGAGATGTTCGTGGGCGTGGGGGCCGCCCGAGTCCGGGACCTGTTCGCTCAGGCCAAGGGCAAGGCCCCGTGCATCATCTTCATCGACGAGCTCGACGCCCTGGGCAAGGTGCGGGGATTCAACCCCATGGGAGGCCACGACGAGCGAGAGCAGACCTTGAACCAGCTGCTGGTGGAGATGGACGGATTCGACACCCGCTCGGGGGTGATCATCATGGCCGCCACCAACCGTCCGGAGATCCTGGACCCGGCGCTGCTTCGCCCCGGGCGCTTCGACCGCCAGGTGGTGGTGGACCGGCCGGACCTCAACGGACGTGAAGCGATCCTCAAGATCCACTCCCAAGGGGTCAAGCTGGGCAAGGACGTGGATTTGAACGTCATCGCCTCCCGGACTCCGGGGATGGTGGGCGCAGACCTGGCCAACATCGTCAACGAGGCAGCCCTCCTGGCGGCCCGGCGGGGCAAGAAGTCCGTCACCATGCACGAGTTCGAGGAAGCCATCGACCGGGTGATCGCCGGGCTGGAAAAAAAGAAGCGCCTGATCAGCCCCAAGGAAAAGAAGATCGTGGCCTTCCACGAGGCCGGGCACGCCGTGGTGGCGGAAACCCTGCCGAACACCGACGTGGTGCACAAGATCTCGATCGTGCCGCGCGGGGTAGCCGCCCTGGGCTACACGGTCCAGTTGCCCACGGAGGACCGCTATCTCATGACCCGCAGCGAGCTGGAGGACCGCCTGGCGGTGCTGCTGGCCGGGCGCATTACCGAGGAGGTAGTGTTCGGGGATGTGTCCACCGGGGCCCAGAACGACCTGATGCGGGCCACCGATATCGCCCGGGCCATGGTCAAGGAGTACGGGATGAGCGGCAAGCTCGGGCTCATGACCTACGAGCGCCCCCAGAACCCCTTCCTCAGGGGCGAGAACTACCTGTCGACCGAGAAGGAATACTCCGACAAGACCGCAGCGGAGATCGACGAGGAGGTCCGGCGGATCCTCGACGACACCTACCACAAGACCCGCAAGATCATCGAGGAGCAGCGCCCGATCATCGAAGAGCTGGCCAACCTGCTGCTGGAGAAGGAAGTGGTGGACCGGGAGGAGTTCAAGAAGCTGCTCAAGCTGCCCGTGTAGGCGCGACCCCCCGGAGTTCGGCGTCTCACTCCTCCCACAGCTGCGGGTACGCCAGCCGCGAGAGGTACTCCACCGCATCGACGATGTACTGCGAAGAGGCCGCCCGCAGCCCCTCGGGCATGCTGTACACCCGTCCGGCGCGAATCGCCTCGAGGCCGCGAAGGGCCGGATCCCGCACGACGGACTCGTAGAAGCTCCGGGCCCCGAAAGGCTTCCCGTACACCCAGCCGGGCAGGATGAGCAGGTCCGGGTCCAGGCGCAGCATGGTCTCCCTGGACAGGGGCACCTGCCCATAGGCGTCGGCCTCCAGTCCTGCCACCGCGTTGACCAGGCCGGCACGGGTGACGATTTCGTCCCAAGAGCTCCCCCGCCCTTGCGCGGAACCCCAGGTGGTGTAGTCCATCACCGACAGACGCGCCTCCGAAGGGATCGCCGCCAGCCGGGCATCCACTTCGGCGAGGCGAGCCTCCATGTCCGCCACCAGCTCCCGCGCCCGTTTCGTCTCGCCTACCACGCGCCCGACGGTCAGAATCTTGCGCTCGATCTCCTCGACCCGCAGGCCCGTGCTCAGGAGGAACACCGGGATCCCGCTGCCCCGCAGTTGGGCCACCTCCGAGGCGTCGGTCCAGTTGGCCACGAACACCAGGTCCGGCCGCAGCGACACGATGACCTCCACGTTGAGCTGCAGCTTGTGACGCACCGCCGCGGCCTCCTCCACCACGTTGGACACATCCGGGTCCTGGCTGAACAGCGTCACCCCGAGGAGCCGCTCCAGGCTCACCAGCTCCAGGAGAACCTCGTCCGTGAAGGCCGTCAGGGAGATGATCCGCCGGGGCTCGCGCTGCACGACCACCGGCACCCCCGAATCATCCACCACGGTCAGGGGGAAACCGTCCTCGACCTGAGCCGCAGGGCTGTCGGGAGGAGCCGCAGGCCGGGACTCTCCGGAACCCCCGGCGCCGGCCGGCTGGAGCCCGGCCAGCCCCAACACAACGGCCAAACCGAGCACGGCAGCCGCGCCCCGAGGCAGCCGGCCGCGCGGCCGGGGCCGACCGGAGGCCCCGAAGGGGGCTCGGAAGGATACGCTCACGAAGTGGCTCCCGCAGTCCTCACGGTTACAGGGGTAGCAGGAAGAGCGCGGGGGTGTCAACCCGAGCGGGCCCTGCGGGCGAGGCAGCGGGTCTGACAGATCCCGCGAAACCTGCTATGATCCGCTCGCATGGACGCGACAGACCCGCAGCAGCCCTCCTGTTCGCCGGCGCCCCCTCTCCTCTCCACGGACGATCCGGGCTCCTTCGCCCAGAGAACCCTGCGGGTCCGCCTACCCGAACAGCTGGATCAGCTGCTGACCCTCGACCGGCTGGATCCTCGAGCCGGGAAGGCCCTGCGTGCCCTCAAGCACACCCTGAGGCGGGGCCGGGTGCGGGACCTGCTGCGGGAGCAGCCCGAGGTGGCCGCGGGCATGCTCTTGGAGGAAAGGACCGCCTGGCAGCGGGAGATTGCGCCCCGGCTCGGCCGCCCGTGGAGTGCCATTCCGTGGTACTTCGCCGAGAGCCTCTTCTACCTGGAGATCCTGGCAGCCTGCGGCTACTACCACCCGGACTCTGCCGGGTTTGGGCAGGACCCCTTCGAGCCCTTCAAGACGCAGGAGCTCCACCGCCCCCAGGGCGGCATCGCCCGGGCCGGGAAGGTCCTGCGCCAGGCGGACTCCCTGTCCGACCCGGAGGCCAGGTTGGCGCTGTACCTCCTGCACTCCCTCTGGGGCAATCGGATGGATCTGACCTTCGGCGAGCTCGTGCGGCGCTACGGTTCGACTGAGGAGCTGGGAGGCCGGGACGAGCTGCTGATCGATCACTCCCCGGCCGTGGCCCGACGCGCTCTGGCCGCCCGGCGCGTGGACCTGGTGCTCGACAACGCGGGCACCGAGCTGGTATGTGACCTGCTGTTGGCCCGGGTCCTGCTCGACAGAGGGGTGATGGTGCGGCTGCACGTCAAGGCCTCGCCCTTCTACGTATCTGACGCCATGGCCAAGGAGGTGCACGCCACCGTGGCGGCCCTCGCCGGGCACTCCGAGGCCTCCACGCGCCGGGCCGGGAACGACCTCCGGGACGCCCTGCGGGCGGGCTCTCTCGTGGTGATGCCCCACTGGTTCTGGAACGGACCCCTGATGTACTCCGACTGGCCCGAGGAAATCCGGCGGGGGCTGGAGGGCTTGGATCTTGCCCTGTTCAAGGGAGACGTCAACTATCGGCGCCTGCTCGGGGACCGGCGCTGGGACCCGCAGACCCCGATGGAAGAGCTGACCCGGTACGTTCCCTGCCCGTTCGCCGTTCTCAGGACCCTGAAGAGCGAGGTGGCGGCGGACCTGCCCAGGCAGGTGGTCGATGCGCTCTCGGCGGAGGACCCGCAGTGGTCGGTGAGCGGACGCTACGGCCTGATTCGCCTGCGGCCCTGAGGGTTCGGCCCTAGCCGCCCGGCTCGTGCTCCAGGTACGCCTCCACGGTCCTGCGCAGCCCCTCCCTCCAGCTCACCCGGGGCTCATAGCCCAGCAGGCGCCGGGCCTTCTCGATGCTGAAATGGAAGTCGTGGACCACGTGCTCGATGGCGTAGCGGGTCAGGTATTGCCCCACGGGAAGAGGTGCCAGGGCGAAGACGGGAGTCAGTACCGCGGTCACCAGGAAACGGGCCACGGGCACCGGCAGGTTCAACCAGGGTCGTACCCCGAGCAGAGAAGCCGTGTAGTCCAGCGCTTCTCGCCAAGTGACCTCCTCCCCGCCGGTCACGTTGAAGATCTCCCCGGACACTCCCTCCTTCTCGAGGGCCCGCAGGATGGCCTCCGCCAGGTCCTCGACGTATACCAGCGAGGTCAGGTGCTCGCCGCGGCCAACCACGCCCTTGACCCCTTTGCGCTGGTAGTGGAGCAGCCTGTAGAAGGTGGTGAGGTCCCCGGGACCGTAGACGTCCCCCGGACGGAGAACCAGGGTCCGCAGCGGCGCCTCGGCCCCGGCGACCACCGCCCGCTCGGCCTCCCGCTTGTAGCGCTGGTACGGGGTCATCAGGGGGTAGTACGGCCCTTCCTCGCTGCTGCCCCGGTGCGGCCCAAAGCCGTGCACCGACAGGGAGCTCACGTACACGAAGACCCGGCAGCCCGCCCTCCGGCTCTCCTCCAGAAGCCGCAGCGTGACCTCCAGGATTCCCCTCCGGAACAGCTCCTCGGGCCCCCAGTACTGGGCCGGACCCCCGGCGTGGACCACCCTTTCCACGCCCTGCACCACGCGCCGGACCGTCTGGGGTTCTTCCAGGTCCCCGCGCACCAGCTCCACGCCCCGCTCCGCCAGCCCAAGGAGCCCCGGGGGCGGGGCAGCCCGGCGGTACAGGGCCCGAACCCGGCAGCCCCGTTCGGCCAGGGTGCGGGCCGCCTGGCCGCCCACAAAGCCCGAAGCCCCCGTCACCAGGACCGTGCCGGAGCTCATGGAACCCTCAACCCCCGAGGAACCCGGCGGCCCGCAGGGAGATGACCAGGTCCTGGCCCACCCCCACCAGGGCGTGCAGGGCCACGGCCGGGAGGATCGAGCGGGTGCGGAGCACCAGGTACCCCAAGGCCACGGCAAAGGGCAGGGATACGATCACCTCCGGCAGAGGATGATGGTAGTGCAGCATCACGGAGGGCACGACCTGCAGGCAGGCCGCCGTGAACAGCGCCGGATCCACCCGGCTTCCGGGCGGACCGACCCCGGGTCTCCCGTCGACGCCCCGCGCCCTCTCGACCAGGCGCAGGAACGGCAGCAGCAGGATCCCCCGGAAGAACAGCTCCCAGGGCAGGTAGTACATCCCGGTGTACAGGAGAGCGTGCAGAGGAAACAGGCGGAAGTCCCGGGCGGCGAAGCGCTGCAGGAGCGTCCGGGAGTAGGGATAGTAGGCCGCGGTCTGGGGGTTGCGCCCGCCCATCCACCCAGCCAGGAGCATCACCGCCACGAACAGGCCGAAGAACCCCCACGGGAACGGCCGGCGGGGCCATCGCAGCCCGAGGCTGCGGGGGGTTTCCCCCAGGGCAAGCGCCGCCAGGAAGGGGAGGACGCCCAGGAGCCCGAAGGACAACAGGAACCTCCAGGCGTAGGCCGCCAGGTCCCCCGGCAGCCTTCCCAGCAGCGGCAGCATCGAGGCCCAGGCCTCGGGCAGCAGGGGAGGGGTTGCGTACGTGTAGCCGATCATGGCCAGGCCGGCCACGACCAGGTAGACGAGCTCCCGGTAGCGGCGGAGCGCGCCGCAAATCGACGGCCGCCCCGGCTGGACGCTCACCGCCCGACCGCGGCGCCGCGCTCCCCGTGCTCCCCCCACA
>JAFGFV010000227.1 GCA_016930895.1 Spirochaetales bacterium
AGGAGCTTCGCCCTCCAGGGGAATCGGCTCAGCAGGAGCTTCGCCCTCCAGGGGAATCGGCTCAGCAGGAGCTTCGCCCTCCAGTCCCAACCGAGTACGCGACGCCCCATCCCCTGGAGGGCGAAGCTCCTGCTGAGCCGGTTCCCAAGTCTCTTCTTGCTTTCACTTACGGGTTACGGCCGAAGGCTGCTTGGCGTTGACAGGAGGGGCAATCGGGGGTTAGAGTACAGCAACGCGTCGTGCAGGCAAGAAGCCTCGCGGCGGCAGATTGAGGCCGCGACCATGAAGACCTTCCGCCAGGTTCGTGAGATCTTCGACATCGCGAGACGCTTTCACGAGCAGTTGGGGCACCTCTATCAGCGCTGTTCGGAGCAGACGGAGCGCAAGCGGGCGCGGCTGCTGCTGGACTATCTGAGCCGTCACGAGGAGAACCTGAGCGTGTGCCTGGCCCGTTTCGAGGAACGGGTCGCCCCCGTGGTGCTGGACACGTGGTTCCAGTATGTTCCCGATGGTATTCCCTTGCGGGACCTCGAGACGCTCGAGCTGCAGCCTCACATGACCATCAAGGAAGCCACGGCCCTGGCCATGCGCATGGACGATATCCTGATCGGCTTCTACCGCGAACTGGCCGGCAACGCCGAGACGCGCGAAGCGCGGGAGTTGTTCCAGAGCCTGCTCGAAATGGAGACGAACGAGGAGATTCTCCTCCAGCGCGAGGCATTGACCATGCAGTGAACAAGCGCGCAGCCCGGGCCAGGCCCCCACTCGGCTCCTGCTGTGTTGCCGTTCATGCTTGGTCACTGCCTGCGCAACCGGCGGCCGGCAGACGGCTCGGTGCGTGTGTCGCTCTGCTGGTTGTGCCGTGATCGGCGAGTCTCCCGCTGAGCTGCCGTCCGCGGGGCAGTCCCGGGCCGGCACAGAGGAGAGACTCGGCGACGGCGAAGGGCGAGATTCTGAGGAGGACCCTGGATGGGCACGACGTACGGGCTTCGGCGGGGTTTGGGTGTGGCCATGGCCTGTTTCGGCACGGTGGTCCTCCTTGCGACCGATCTCCGCGCCGCCGGGGGCAAAGGCGAGGCAGCCGCACGGGAGAAGGGTATCGTGCTGCTGGTGCAGTTCCCTGGTCTACCCAATCCCGTCTCGCGGTCGTGGGTCGAGGCCCGTTTCCGCCGTCAGTTGGGCAGCTATCTGCGGGAAGTCTCCTACGGCAAGCAGGGACTCGACCTCGAACTGACGGCGGATTGGCACACGCTGCCGAGCCCTGTGCGGGAATACCGCATCGCGCCGCGCAATCTCGAAGTCGACAAGGCGCGGGTGCGGCGGCTGATCGATGATGCCCTCGGGGCCGCCGACGCGGATGTGGATTTCGACCGCTACAGCCTTGCCGTGATCTTCATGGGAGCAAAGGTCGAGGACTATGGCATGGTCGGACTCTGCGGCTACCCGGGCATGCTCGGGTGGCGGGACGACGGGGTCCTGCAGGCCCCCTCCGGCGAACGTGTGGGAAAGGGCGTCGCGATCTATACCTGCCAGGCCCATGTCGGCACCCTGTTCCATGACATCGCGCACGTGCTTGGCGGCGTTCGCAACGGGAGGAGGGTCGTACCGTGCCTCTACGACCACGATCTGCAGGCCAGGCCGGGGCCGATCCGTGAGACCGCGATCGGGGCCATGATCCAGCTCGGCTTCTGGGACCCGATGTCCTGCCATTACATCGAGAGGGGGATCGCGCCTCCCGCTCCCTGTTCCTGGACGCGCGGGCGGCTCGGCTGGATCGGGGCAGGCAAGGTCCGGACCGTCACCCCGGACCATGAAACCGAGGTGTTGCTGGGCCCGTTGGAGGACGGGGATTCGGAGACGCTGGTCATCCGGATTCCCCTTTCGCGGGATACCTACGTACTGGTCGAGAACCGGCAGCCCATCGGCTGTGACCGCGTGCTGCCGGGAAAGGGCGTGCTCATCCTCTATGCGGATGACCGCATCCCCGAATGCCGCCATGGGGAGTCCCCCGTACGCCTGGTGGATGCCCATCCCGAGCAGCCCCACCTCCGCGGCGCCGCCTTCGATGTGGAAGGAACGGCGGTTCACCGGGACCGCAAGCACAACCTCGAAATCCGGGTGCTGGAGCAGGTGGGAACGTCCTGCCGTGTCCGCGTCGGTCCCCTGCGGAAAGGGACCTGAACGCTTTCGCCCCGCCTGGTAAGCCACCGGGATGACATCCGGCCGCTGTCCGCTCGTAACCGATGCCAGCCCGCCAGCCTCCCCCAGGCGCCGGCGCATCCCGAACCACGTGCGGGTTTCACTCACCCATGACGCGCATACCGCGAACTGGTTTGCAGGATCGCGGGGAGGCAGTTATACTTCCGGTATGAAAACGGCGGTTTCCATACCCGACAGCGTCTTCGCCCGCACCGAGCGGTTTGCCCGTCGCGTGAGGAAATCCAGGAGCCGGGTCGTTTCGGATGCTCTGCAGGAGTATCTGGCCCGTCATTCGCCGGATGAGGTGACCGAAGGGATGGATCGCGCGGTGGGTATGATTCAAGAAGCATCGGATGCGTTTGTGACTACGGCAGCGAAGCACATACTGAAGCGGACCGAGTGGTGATCTCTCAGGGCGAAGTCTGGTGGGCGGAACTCGATGAGCCCCCAGGGTCAGGCCCGGGGTATCGGAGACCGGTGGTCATCGTTCAAGGAGATGCGATGAACCGGAGCCGGGTCGGAACGGCGGTCTGCGTGCCGCTCACGAGCAATCTCAAGTGGGCAGAGGCTCCCGGCAATGTGGCGCTCTCCCTTCGTTCCACGGGTCTCCCGAAGGAGTCGGTTGCGAACGTTTCTCAGATCATCGCACTCGACCGCGACCTGCTGGTGGAGTGCGTTGGCAAGCTGACCCCGGCGGAACTCCAGCTGGTGCTTTCGGGAATCGATACGGTCCTGGGCCGATAGCCATCGGCCCCATTCGGGTCGGACCTGCGCCGTTGCTTCTGCCGCAACGTGATAGGCTCCAGGGAGGGGTGTTTTGGAGGCTTAGGGCCCGCGCGGGAATACCTTCCCATTTTGCTGCAGCCAATCCCCGTTCCTGGCAAGGCGCGAGCGCAGCGGGCATACCCGCAGTGGTACGTCCCGAGCGAGCAACGCCGCCAGGGAGCGGGAGCGGCGCAG
>JAFGFV010000228.1 GCA_016930895.1 Spirochaetales bacterium
CGGGGGCCTATCGCCTCGAGGCGCCGGCGCAGGCCGGACCGTGCAGCCTGGCGCAGGAGCTCGAGCTGGAGGCCTGCGACGATCCGGCCGCCGGGCCCAAGCGGCTGCGGGTCGAGCGGGTGGTCCGGCCTGCGGCAGATCCGCTGCGGGAGGTCGAGCGGTACGCAAGGCTTCGGGGCCGGGTGTCGTTCTGCGGCTACGAGCAGGTCGTGACCCTGACGGACCTGCGCCCCGACGGTCGGGAGAGCCAGGCCTGGATCATCACCCAGGTGCCCGCCGGAGGCACGATCCTGGTCCCCACCGTCCCCGGCGCGGAGTACCAGGATCACCTGGAGCCCATGGATGCGGAGCACCTGGAGGTCCGTTCGAACCACCTCCGGGTGCGGGCGAAGGGCGATCGGATGTTCAAGATCGAGGTCAAGGCGGCCCACCACTTCGGCCGTTTCGGCTGCTACCGTTCCCTGGGGGACGGCCGCGCCGCACTGACGGTCAAGCTGTTCTTCAACAACCCGTCGGCTGCGTACGTGATGGAAGCCCCCCACCGGCCGGGGGTGCGCGGGTACTCCCTGGACATCTACCACGACGACGGCAGCCTGGGCGGGTTCGCCGAGATCGAGTGCCACGGCCAGCCGGTGGGCTGCCCCGGCGGCGCCGACCGTTCCCGGGACCAGTTCCTGAGCTGGGCGTACCTGGGGGAGGAGTCGGCGGTGGGGGAGGCGTGCGCGGAGCTCCTGGGCGTGGGCCCGGAATAGGCGGGGGTTGCGGTCATGGGGAAGCAGAAGAAGGCGACGACGATCCGCGATGTGGCCGCTCGGGCCCAGGTGTCCGTGGCCACGGTGTCCAATGTCCTCAACGACAAGAGAACCGTCGCTCCGGCGATCCGGGAAGCTGTGCTGCAGGTCGTGGAGGAGATCGGATACGCCCGCTCCCCCCGGCAGCAGCTGCGCACCCCGCGGCTGACCCGCTTCATAGGGCTGATCTCGGCCGACGTCACCGACCCGATCATGACCCTGATCTTCAAAGGGATCGAGAACGTGGGGCGAATCCACGGATACACCTCGATCCTCTGCGACTCGGAGAACAGCGTGGAGCTGGAACGGGAGCACATCGAAAGCCTGATGCGCAAGGGCGTCGACGGCCTTTTGATCGTGCCCTCCTCCGACAGCCTCTGCTGCGCCGAGGAGATTCGCAGGCGGGAGCTGCCCTTCGTGGCGGTGGACCGGCGGGTCCGGGACGCCGACGTGAGCTACGTGGTGTCGGACAACACGGAAGGGGCCTACCAGGCGGTCAAGTATCTCCTGAGCCTGGGACACCGGGACATCGCCTTCCTGTCCGGGAGGTCCAACCTCAGCACCGCCACGGAGCGCTTCGTGGGCTACCGGAAGGCCCTCGAGGAGTGGGGCGTCCCGCTCGAGGAGGAGCTGGTCCGGCCCGGAGACTTCGAGTGGGAGGGGGCCTTCGAAAGCATCAGCGGGCTGGTGCGCGGCAAGGTGCCGTTCACGGCGGTGTTTGCGGCCAACGACGTCATGGCCTTTGCCGCCAAGGAAGCCCTCGAGCAGAACGGGCTGCGGGTCTACGACGACGTGTCGCTGATCGGCTACAACGACTTCCTGTACGCCTCGGCGATTTCCTTGACCACGGTGGCCCTGGAGCCCCTGGAGATGGGACGGAATGCCGCCCTCCTGCTCTTCGACCTGATCGAGAAGCGGCGCACGCCGCCGTATCACGTGACCATGAAACCACGGTTGATCATCCGCAGCTCCTGCCGGAAGATCGACTGAACCAAGCGTTAGAGAGGGAAGCACAGTGAACAGCAGTCACGCCGAAAACAGTTATCGCCTGGCCCGGGAGGCCTACGCAGAGCTGGGAGTGGACACCGACGCGGTCCTGCGGACCCTGCCCTCCGTGGCCCTCTCGATCCATTGCTGGCAGGGAGACGACGTAGGGGGCTTCGAGACGGCGGAGTCCGGCGCTCTGGGCGGCGGGATCGCGGCCACGGGCAACTACCCGGGCAAGGCCCGCAGCCTCGAAGAGCTCCGTCAGGACCTGGAGAAGCTCTACTCCCTGCTCCCCGGGAGCCACCGCCTGGCCCTGCACATGAGCTACGGGGACTTCGGTGGCAAGCGGGTGGACCGCGACGCCATCCGCCCCGAGGCCTTCGACAGCTGGCTGGAATGGGGCGCCGGGAGCTCGGTCAAGCTGGACATGAACAGCACCTACTTCTCCCATCCCAAGGCGGACAGCGGCTTCACCCTGAGCAGCAAGGACCCGCACGCGCGGGGATTCTGGGTGGAGCACGCGCTGCGCGCCCGCGAGGCCAGCGCCCACATCGGCCGGCGCCAGGGCTCGCCGTGCATCCACAACCTCTGGATCCCCGACGGGATGAAGGACTACCCGGCGGACCGGATGGGCTACCGCCGGCTCCTCTGCGAGTCCCTCGACCGGATCTTCGAGGTCCCGCACCCGCCGGAGGCGATGAAGGACGCCCTGGAGGGCAAGCTCTTCGGCATCGGGAGCGAGGCCTACGTGGTGGGCTCCCACGAGTTCTACCTGTTGTACGCGGCCAAGAAGGGCAAGATCGTGACCCTGGACTCGGGGCATTTCCACCCCACGGAGTGCATCGCCGACAAGATCTCGGCGCTCCTGCTGTTCTTCGACGAGCTCATGGTCCACATCTCCCGGGGCATGCATTGGGACAGCGACCACGTGGTGGTCCTGAACGACGAGTCCCGCTCGATCCTCCAGGAGGTGGTGCGCTCCGGACCCCTGGAGCGGATCCACCTTGGCCTGGACTTCTTCGATGCCAGCATCAATCGGGTGGGGGCCTGGACCATCGGCAGCCGGGCGGTGCTCAAGGCCCTGCTCCTCGCTCTGCTGGAGCCGCGGGACCGCCTGGTGCAGGCCGAGGCCGACGGGGACTACTTTGGCCGCCTGCAGCTCGGGGAGCACCTGAAGAGCATGCCCTTCGGGGCGGTCTGGGACCACTACTGCGCCAGTCAGGGCGTTCCCGTGGAGGCGGAGGTCCTCGGCGTGATCCATGACTACGACCGGACCGTCACCCGCAAGCGCTGAGCCGCGGTGGGCGCCGCGGCGGAGGGTCGAGCCGATGAGTGAGCGCTGTATTCCCGTTTCCGCCGCTCCCGCCTGCCTGGCGCCCGGAGAGCTGCGTCTGAAGCTGGCCCACCTGCGGCGGGTCCTGGAGCAGGCCGCAAAGCCCGGGATCCTCCTGGTGCAGGAAGGGGCGCTGCGCTGGCTCACCGGCATGCGGCACCAGCTCATCGAGATCGCCCCGGACGCCCCCAGCCCCGTGTCCGTCCTGGTTGCGCTCGAGGGCAGCGCCCTCAAGCTCAGCTTCTCGAGCCCCTGGACCGAGCTGCCCCGCCTGAAAGCCCGCCTGCCCGAGGTCCTCGAGAGCGGGCAGGAGCTGCGCCTCGAGGTCCGCGAGGACCCGCCGGAGCTGCCGGCAGGCTGCCTCGTCCCGGCGGAGCCCGGGTACGCGCAGATGGTCGGGGCGATCGTCCGCCCCCTGCTGGGAGGGCTGGAGGGCGACCAGTTCCGCAAGCTCCAGTGGCTCCACGCCCACACCCACGCGGCCCTGGCCGCCTCCGCCTGGGCCATCGAGCCGGGTCTGGACGGCGAAGAGGTGCAGGCGGTGCTGCGCGGAGAGCTCGCCCGGCGGAGGATCGAGAGCAACCTGGTCCTGGTGGCGGTGAACGGCCAGGAGGGACAGCTGCACCCCCTGTACGACCGC
>JAFGFV010000229.1 GCA_016930895.1 Spirochaetales bacterium
ATGCAGCATGGGCTGAGCAAGCGGCAGCGTCAGATCATGGAGGCGGTCTACTCTCTCAAACAGGCCACGGTCACGGAGGTGCGGCGCGCCATACCGGACCCGCCGAGCTATTCCGCGGTCAGGACCACGATGAACATCCTGGAAGACCGGGGCCTGCTCGCTCATACCCTGGAAGGACGCAAGTACTGCTACTTCCCGACCATTCCGCACCGCAAGGCGCGGCAGTCCGCGATCCAGCACCTTCTGCGGACCTATTTCGACAACTCGGTGGAACAGGCGGTGGCCGCGCTGGTCAGGGCGGACCCCAAGGGCCTGTCCGACGAGGAATACCAGCGGCTCCTCACCCTCATCGAGAAGGCACGAAACGGGCGGTAGGGGCGGGCGGCGCTGGCTGCAGCGATTCCGGAGGGCCCATGGAGATAGAGTTTCGGCCGGTCACTCTCCAGGAGTGGCCAGACCTGCAACGACTGTTCGGCCCCAACGGGGCCGATGGAGGCTGCTGGTGCATGTGGTGGCGCATCCCCCGGGCAGAGTTCGCCCGCCAGGCCGGCGAAGGCAACCGCCGGGCCATGGAGGCAATCATCCGCTCGGGGGAGGTACCGGGGCTGCTGGCCTATCACCAGGGCAAGCCAGTCGGCTGGGTTTCGGTTGGCCCTCGGGAGCGGTTCCCGGTGCTGGACCGCTCGCCGACTCTCAAGCGCGTGGACGACCAGCCTGTGTGGTCGATCGTCTGCTTCTACCTGGACCGCAGCGTACGGCAGCAGGGCCTCAGCCGACGGCTCATCCGGGCGGCCGCGGAGTACGCACGCAGAGAGGGGGCCCGGCTCCTGGAGGCCTACCCGGTGGATCCCGGTTACCAGGGGGTCAGGGCCGACGAGGCCTTCACCGGCCTGCTCCCTGTATTCTTGGAGGAAGGCTTCCAAGTGACGGCGCGCCGCTCTCCGCGTCGCGCCATCGTTCGCCGCCTTCTGTGATCCCCCGGAATCCCTGACAGCTGTCGAATCCCGCGCTCTCTCATTGGACCCATGACCTTGGGCGCTCATCCCCTCTGCGCTTGACATACCTCTCTCGTCTATGTACCAATGTTGTCTACATATAGAGATGGGGAGGTCGGGAAGATGGCCGACAGGCAGTACGACGTCATTGTAGTCGGGGCGGGGTGCGCCGGCCCGGCGGCCGCCAGGCAGGCCGCAGAGCTGGGTCTCAAGACCCTGCTGATCGAGAAGGCCCGCGTGCCCGGGGAGAAGAACGTTTCCGGCACCTGCCTGAACACCGCGGCCCTGAGCGACCCGGATCTCCACTACCTTCTGGACGGACCGGTGGAGCGGGAGATCCGGGAGATGCGCACCTATCACATTGCCCCGGACCGCACCACGGTCTTTCACGAGATCCCGTCTAAGGGCATCCTCCTGCTCTCGATACGGAGAGACCACTTCGATGCCTGGCACACCGAGGCCGCGCAGGCGGCCGGGGCGGAGGTGCGCCTGGCCACGGCGGTTACCGATGTGATCGAGGAGAACGGTGCCATCTGCGGGGTGGTCACGGAGCACGGAGAAGCCCTGCGCGCCAAGGTCGTGATCGACGCCGGAGGGGTCAATTCGATGGTGGGCCGCAAGGCCGGGCTGATCCCCAAGCGTGAGGGCCACGACATGATCCTGTACGTGACGGTCGCGGTCCACCTGGGCAGGGAGACGGTGGACCAGCGCTTCGGGGACTGCATCGAGTACTACCTGGCTCCCGGCGTTCAGCACAAGACCTGGCCCTGGATCTTCCCCAAGGGCGAAGTGGTGACCTTGGGCACGGGCGGCTACCTGGACGACGAGCTCATCGGGAAGACCACCCCCTCGGTCAACACCTACATGCAGAACTTCCTGGACCTTCCCGTGGTGGCCAAGAGGCTCGAGGGGGGTCGAATCGTCTCCTGGGGGCTTCACCTGGAGTTCGACGAATCCCTGGAACAAACCGTCCGCGACGGCCTGATTCTCACCGGGGAGGCCGGAGGGTTCGTGGCCCCCTTCCTGGGGGAGGGCATGCCCGAGGCCTTCTTTACCGGGATCTATGCGGCCCGGGCGGCGGCGGCCGCGATTGCGGCGAACGACCTGAGCCGCGCCTCCCTGGAAGGGCCGTACCAGGAGCTTCTCGGCGAGAACCTCTTCCTGCAGGCCTTCCGGCACGTGGCGGCCATGAACAAGCGCGCCATCCTGTCCAAGCCGGACGAGGAGATCGTGGCCATGATGCAGAACGTGGTCATGGGCGGCGGTTTCATCACCAACGTCCTGCACACCAACTGGATGCGCGGGGCGGCGGAGGGCGACCTGGCCCCGGTGCAGGAGGCGTACGAGTTCATGGAGTTCGTGCAGCCCTACCGGGAGATCGGCGGGGACTTCGAGGCCATCTACAACGAACGAAAAGCCCAGGCCAAAGCGCAGAGGAGAGCAGGATGAAGCTCGAGACGAAGGTCGCCTACTACCCCGGCGAGCGGGGAGAGTTCCTCTCCGTCGACGAAGACAAGTGTACCGGCTGCGGACGCTGCGCCCGGTTCTGCGCCCGCGGCGTGTGGGAGCCGGTGGGAAAGGTGTACCGGCCCGTGCGCCTCGCGGAGTGCGTGGAGTGCGGGGCGTGCTGGAACGTTTGCCGGGAGGACGCGGTGATGTTTGAAGAACCTCGCGGAGGAACGGGGGTCCGCTTCGCCTACGGCTGAAGCCCCGACAGGCGGACCAGCGGAGGCAGGCGGGAGGGCTCAGCGGTGCAGGCGCTCCCGGCTTCCGGGGGAGTCGAGCTGGTAGTGAAAGTCGAACTCCTTGAACACCAGGTAACCCCGAAAGTCGTCGTTGGCCAGGCCCTG
>JAFGFV010000230.1 GCA_016930895.1 Spirochaetales bacterium
ACCGGATGCCGTTCGAAGAACTGAATGTTCCTGCCCTTCTTGTTGCAGACGAGCAGGCCATAATCAACCTTCTCATGTTCGGGCCCGAGATCGACGTTCTTTGTCCAATAGTCCAGCATTTCCAGGGACTTGTACGGATTGCCTTTCTGTCTGCCCATGATCTGGCCATACGGGGCGAACTCCTCGTCCGTCACATCTTCCAAGGGGATGATACTGACTTCGAGAACCTTCATGATTCACCTCCATTCACCAAGCGAAGTGCCCGCTTCCCTTCGTTCGGGAGGAGAAGCGGGCACACGATCAAGCATTCATTTCCCGAAGTCGTAGGCTTTCCGGATGAGATCCTCGCCGAACTGCGACACGAAATCCTGCGGTACTTTCGCGGTGGCCTGCTGGAACGGCTTCAGATCGGGAGTGACGATGATCATACCCGCTTCCTTCAGCTTTACGAGCATGTCTTCGGTCTGAGCCTTGATCAGCTGCCGGTTGTAATCCTGGGCTTCGATGGCGGCTTTGGCCACTACCTTCTGCTCGGAGGATGTGAGGGTCTTCCAGAACTTCTCGCTGATCACCAGGGCCATCGGTTCATAGATATGGTTGGTGATGCTCATGTACTTCTGGACTTCATAGAGCTTGTTGACATAGATCACGGGGATGGGATTCTCCTGCCCGTCAAAGGCCTTCTGCTGCAGCGCCATGTATACTTCAGCCCACGGCAACGGGCTGGGACTGGCACCCAGGGCCTTCATGGTGGCCAGGATCATCGGGTTCTCCGGCGTGCGGATCTTCAGACCCTTGACATCGTCGGGAGAGTTTATGGGCCTGACAGAGTTGGTCAGGCAGCGGAATCCATTCTCCCACCAGGCGAGCACCCGGATATCGATCTTGAGCAGGAGCGCACTGACTTCGGCGTTCAGTTTGCTGTCGCAGAATGCCCAGGCCTGCTCGAAGTTTTCGAACAGGAAGGGCAGTGCCGTGATTCCCATCTTTGGCTCTGAGGGTGCGAAGAGTCCGGCGCCGGAGACGGTCATCTCGATGGTGCCGAGTCTCACCCCCTCGATGACATCCCGGTCCCCACCGAGCTGTGCAGCGGGGAACACATCGACCTTGATCGAGCCATTCGTCCCCTTTTCCACGGCTTCCTTGAATTTCAAGGCCGCCGTGTGGCGTGCATCGGTCTGAGGCCCGACGTGGGAGAACTTGATGGTCTTCACCTCCACGGCCTTTCCCCCATCCCCCTGCCCGCCCGCGAAGCCCATGATCCCCGCGGACACGAGAAGCACTGCAATCAGAAACACGCCCGTCATTCTTCCAAACATCCTTTTCCCCCTTAGCGTTGATGCTCCGCTTTCTCGGAGACTTTTCCCTGGACAGCCGGCGCCTCCTTTGCCCCGGCCCTCAACCACCTCCTTTCTTGGCTTTCCTCGCCGCCTCCACGATCCTCTCCAGATTCTCCTTGGCCGTGTACCCGGGGACGAACACCGTGGCCAGTTTGATCGACTCCTCCCCCGTGTTGATGACTTGGTGCATCTCCCCCGCCCTCACCCACAGCGCCATGTCCGGCTCCACGGGCGTCTCGACCCCGTCACACACCGAGATGCCCCTCCCGGAGAGTATCTGAATCAACTCAGGCCGGTCGTGCGTGTGGTAGTCGGTCTTGCTGTGCGGATAGATGATGGCGTGCGAGAACGTGATCTCCGGGACGTTGCGCCTGTCCGGGGCCAGCATCACCTTGATATGGCGGACATAGGGTTCCGGAATCGTTTCTCCCTGCTCTTCCCAGCACTTGATGACTTCCATTTGTTCACCTCATAGTACTTCGGACATTCTATGTTACACATCCTACTTATTTCTACCAGAGACCCCCGCAGATGTCAAGACGCTTTTCGCCTCATATGATGGAAAAATGGGAGAAATCACGTTATGTATAGGATGTAGGATCACTCAAGCGTATGGAACCGCGAAAATCAATCGTAGACTCGCTGCCCCGTATCGGGCGCGGCACGATTCCCGCCTCGATCATGGAGATACTCACGGACTATCTTCTCTCCGGGGAGCTCAAGCCTGGGGACAAGCTGCCCACCGAAATCGATCTGGCCCGGAAGCTCGGCGTCGGCCGCAACTCGGTTCGGGAAGCGATCAAGATGCTCTCCTCCGTGGGTGTTCTGGAGGCGATCCGCGGTTCGGGGATCTATGTCGCGGAGTCCGTATCGGCTTCGATGTTGAACCCGCTCATCCTGGGCTTGGTGTTCGAGCAGCGGACTTCAGGTGAGTTGATTCAGCTGCGTCTGCTGTTGGATACCGGGGCGGCGGAGATGGCCCTCGAGCGCATCCAGGATGACGAGGTCGACCGCCTCGAGGCGATCAACCTGCGATTGGAGCGCGAGGGCAAGAAGGCAGACCACGACCGCCACCGGCTGCGCGATCTGGACTTGTCTTTTCACAGGGAGTTGTACCGCGCCTCAGGAAACAGGCTTCTCGCCAAGGTCGGTGAGGCGATCTACAGGCTGTTCTACGCCTCGATCGAGAAGACCGTCGAGGCGGACCCCGAGGGGGCCTACAAGAACCACGAGAAGATCATTGATGCACTGAGGAAACGAGACCCGCGGTTGGTCCGCGAGAGCACCAGGGACTCCCTGTCGTATTGGATGCAGTACCTCAGCACGCATCGAGTGAAGTAGCGGTCCCGTACATTCGCTCGCGTCTCCCAGTCTGGCAGTCCCGGAACCAGCCGGCGCGATCAGGCCTTCCACAGGCGGCACAGGGCGCCGCCCTCGCCCTGCACAGGGTCCTTCGCCGGCTCGTCCAGCGCTGCGATGCGCCGCTCGGCCCCCGGGCGTTCTCCCGGCCGGCCGGTGCACATGTCCGGGCGCTGCCCGCTGGGGTAGGCGCCCACCACTGCGAAGTCGGGGCTCGCCTTCAGGCGTTTGTGGGCCACGCCGGCCGGGATGACCACCACGTCTCCGGCCCGGACCTCCCGCACCGGCCCGTTGGAGCCGCCGAACTGGAGGCTCGCGGAACCGCAGTACACGCCCAGGGCCTCGTGCGCCGAGCTGTGGTAGTGGTGATAGGCGTACACTCCGTCTCTCCAGGCGCCGGGCCAGTCGTTGCCCTCGAACAGATCTTCGATGGAAGAAGCCTCGGCCGGCGCGGCGCCGGCATACAGCAGCAGCGGCCGCCGGTTGTTCGGAAACGTGCCGTCATCGCAGACAACGATCGGCTCAACGCAGCGGTCCGGCTGCCGGCTTGCGGGGCGCGCCATGCCCTCAGCATAGCGCCGGCGGAGGGGTCAGTCAAACAGCGGCGGACGTCGAGGTCGAGCACCGAAACCGCTCGCATGCACTCTCCTCCCTGCCGGGCGAGATCATCTCGCGGCAGCGGCGATTTCTCCGGACCGGGTCCGGCGTGGAGGACCTACTTGTCTTTGTCCTTGTCCTTGTCCTTGTCTTTCGCCTGCCCGGGGGGTTCCTTGGGAGGGCCGGCGTCGGGCGGCTTGCCGGCCTTCTTCCGGGCCTTGGCGGCCTGCCCCCGGTTGATCTTCTCGTCCATGGCCACGATCCCACCGCCGGCCTCCAGGCTGGCGATGATGACCTGCTCCAGGATCTCGCCGTTCTCCAGGCCGGCGGCCCTGGCCTTGAGGTACACCGGCGCCAGGGCCTCGTAGCTCGAGACCGGCAGCGCCCCGGCCAGCAGCAGCGTGCCGACCTTCATGCCCACTCGCAGGGTCTCCTGTTCGTCCAGCCCCGCGACCGCAGTCAGGCTGATGACCGCGCCGCAGGCGGCGCGAATGCTCTGCATCTCCCTCCCGGCCTGCACGCCGCGGGCGATCAAGCCGCGGGCGAGCTCTTCGGGAAGGCCGCGCAGCAGCAGCAGGCTCAGTCCCTGCACGTCCTCCTCGCCGGCGGCAGCGCCGGCGGGCGTCCCGGATGCCTGCTCGAGGATGGTCCGCGCCTGCACCAATCGGCCGATCGTGACGCGCAGCGCCTCGACCAGACGCTCCCCATCCACGCCCTTGGCCGCCCCCTCCCGGAGCTTGTCGACGAGCGGACCCATGGGCGCGCTCTGCAGGCGAGCCGCGGCAAACAGGTCCTTCAGCTCGGAGCGCACATCGGCATAGGCCGTCGCCCGGGGGTCGGCGGCGAACCACGCTTCCAGCTCATCGCCCCTGGCCGGGACCGCGAGCAATCCCCCGAGAAGGAAGAGCAGAAGCATGCGCGCCCGCACCTTGCCTGCCATGTCCCCTCCCCTCACAACTCCAGAAGAGAGCTCGTGCCGCCGAACCCGTCGTCCACCTGCCGCAGCGAGGTGGGATCGGCGACCCACCTCTGGCTGTCCATCAGGAAGTTGTAGGTGTACACACTGCCTCGCTTCAGGCGAACGGAGGCCTGCCAGAGCCCCTGGCCGGTGGCGTCCTTCATGGGCAGCCGGCGCGGATCCCAGCCGTTGAAGTCCCCGACCAGGCTGACGCTCCGGGCTTCCGGGGCAACCAGCTCGAAGCGGACCAGCACTTCGTCCCGGCCGGGGCGCAGGCCCCCGAACCAGACCAGCAGGCCGGCAGCGACCAACACAGCGGCGCCCGCCGCCAGGGCCAGCGGCAGGGGTGCGCGGAAGGCCCAGACGCGCGGTCCCCGGCGCGCAGCCCTGCCGGCGTGGGTCACGGAGGACAGCCGGCGCATGAACCGCTCGGCGAAATCCTTCGGCAGGGGTTCGGAATCCAGACGGGCCGGCGAGGAGGAGCCCCCGGCATCGCGGTGCAGGAGCGGCATGAGCCCGCCGTGCAGGCGGGCGCAGCGAGGGCACTGCTGCACGTGCGCAGCCACGACAGCCAGATCCCGCGGGCTCAAGCTTCCCGTGCGCTCCCATTCCCGCATGAGCTCATCGACGCGTTTGCACATCCCCAGTTCCTTTTCCTCGCGCTTCTCGACACATGAGTATACTACCCTTGGCCGGGAGGCGTTGCACCCTCCCCAAGCATTCTCCGCAACCTGCGCCGTCCCCGCAGCAGCCGCGACTTGATGTTCACCTGGCCAAGCTCCAGGACCTCCGCGATCTCCGCGATGCTCAACTGCTCGAAGTAGTGCAGGATCATGGGCTCCCGCAGCGTCCGCGGCAGCGAGGCCAGGGCCAGCCGGACAGCCTCCGCGCTCTGGCCCTTCTCGAAGATCTCCTGCGGGTCGGGGGCCTGCCCCGCACCCGTCAGGGATTCGCAGACCCGGCGGCGGGCT
>JAFGFV010000231.1 GCA_016930895.1 Spirochaetales bacterium
AGATGCCTGGAACCTGCAGACCATCGTCCATCCGGAGGACCGCGAGCTGGTCGTGGACGACCCCCGGTTGCGGCTCGTCCCACGCTTTTCCCTCGAGCGGGAGTACCGGGTGGTGCGCAAGGACGTCGGGCTGCGCTGGGTCCATGAGTTCCTCCAGAACGTGGTGGACGGCTCGGGCCGCCCCGCCTACGTGCAGGGCATCATTCTCGATGTCACGGACCGCCGGCACCTGGAGGAACAGCTGCAGCATGCCCAGAAGATGGAGTCCATCGGCCGCCTGGCGGGAGGCATGGCCCACGACTTCAACAACCTGCTCACCAGCATCCTGGGATACAGCGAGCTGCTCCTGGAGTCCGAGCGGCTGGAGGAACCGCAGAGGGAGCAGATCGGGGAAATCCAGAGAGCTGCCAAGCGGGCGGCGGCGCTGACGGGTCAGCTGCTGGCGTTCAGCCGCAAGCAGATCCACAATCCCCTGGTGCTGGACACCAACGAGCTGCTGCTGAACATGCAGCGGCTGCTGCGGCCCTTGATCCCGGAGAGCATCGCTCTCAGCTACGACCTGGCGGAGCAGGCAGGCAACGTCAAGGCCGATCCCGGACAGCTCGAGCAGATCATCCTGAATCTCGTCGTGAACGCGGTGGACGCCATGGAGAACGGCGGGCACCTGCGCATCGTCACGGCACCCGTGGATCGCTCGGAAGTCCTGTCCGGCCGGGGGCTGGAGGTTCCCGAGGCGGAGTACGTGGCGATCCGGGTGGAGGACGACGGCCACGGCATCCCCGCTGGGCTCCTGGACAGGATCTTCGAGCCCTTCTTCACCACCAAGGAGCGGGGCAAGGGCACGGGCCTGGGGCTGTCCACGGTGTACGGCCTCGTCAAACAGAGCGCCGGCTACGTGGACGTTCGGTCCCGCCCAGGCGAGGGGAGCAGCTTCAGCGTGTACCTGCCCCGGGCGCGCGAGAAGCCGGATCCCCCGAACCTGCAGAGCGAGGCCCAGGGGCCCGCAGCAAAGCCGGCACGGGGCCGCATCCTCTTCGTGGAGGACGAGGAGAGCCTGCGGCGGATGCTCTGCGACTACCTGGTGCGCTGCGGCTACCAGGTCACCGAAGCCAGCGACGGACGCGCGGCCCTGGAACGGTTTCGTGGCCGCGGCACCGACTTCGACCTCCTCGTCACGGACGTGATCATGCCGGGTCTGGGTGGCGCAGAGCTGGCCGCTGGCCTGACCAGGGAAAACCCATCGCTCCAGGTTCTGTACATCTCGGGGTACGCGGAGGAGTCCCTGGCCCCTCAAGGGCTGCTGCGGGCCGGGGTGCGGCTGCTGCAGAAGCCCTTTTCGCCGCGGCGGCTGGAAGCCGAGATCCGGGGGATCCTGGGTCCCTCCGAGCCCCGGGAGGCGTGACGGCCGCAGCTCGTACCACGTCAGTGCCCCCGAGAACGCGCGGGCTGCACGTTCCCCGACGGCTACGCTGCTGCGTCCCGGCGACCTGCGGCGAGGTCGGTTGGGGCATGAAAAGTATCTTGAAATTCTGACCGTTGCCATGTAATTTACATGGTATGAACTACGTGCCGCGGGCCCTCGGCCAAGTGTTCCGGTCCTACCTCCGCACCTTCCCGGTGGTCATGGTGTGGGGGCCTCGGCAGTCCGGCAAGAGCACGTTCGTGCTGAACGAGCTTCCTGGCTTCCGGCACTACGATCTCGAGCGGCCGGCGGACTTCAGTCTGATAGCTTCGGACCCGGAGCTGTTCTTTGCAGAGCATGCCAACGGTGTGTGCGTCGACGAGGCGCAGCGATACCCGGATCTCTTCCCGGTTCTGCGGCACGTCGTGGACAAGGACAGGCGAAACGGGCGTTTCGTGCTCCTTGGCTCTTCGGGTCCTCTGCTGCTGCGCACGATTTCGGAAACCCTGGCCGGGCGCATCGGGATTCTGGAGCTCACGCCATTCACGTGTCTTGAGCTGGCCCACAGGATTCACTGGCAGGACCGCTGGATGTGGGGCGGCCTCCCTCCGGTGCACGAGCTCGACACCGCCACACAGCGCATCGACTGGATGGAAAGCTATCTGCGAACCCTCCTCGAGCGAGACCTTCCCCTCGCCGGCGTGCGCGTGCCTGCCGCCCGCATGCTGCGCTTCTGGACCATGCTGAGCTACTTGCAGGGCCAGCTCCTGAACGTCTCTACCCTGGCCCGCTCCCTCGAGCTTTCCACCACGGCCATCACCAACTACCTGGACATTCTCGAGGGCGCTTTGCTGATTCGCCGGCTCCAGCCGTACTTCGCCAACATCGGCAAGCGCCTGGTGAAACGACCAAAACTCTACGTCCGCGACAGCGGCATCCTGCACCGCCTGGCAGGCCTCGACGCTCCGGAGACGCTCGAGGTCTGGCCGGGGCGCGGGAACTCCTTCGAGGGACTGGTGGTCGAAGAGCTCATCGCCCAGGCCTCAGTGAAGCTGGCCGCTCCTCGGTTTTTCTATTACCGAACCCAGGCTGGCGCGGAAGTGGACCTCCTGATTCAGGAGGGCCGGAGAATCATTGCGGTCGAGATCAAGCTCGGGATCGACGTCCGTCCCTACGATATTGGCGGCCTCCGACACTGCCTCCAGGATCTCGGGCTCAAGCGCGGCTTCGTGGTCACCCGGGGCCGTGAGATCCGCTCCCTCGGTCATGGGATCGAAACCCTGCCCTGGGAAAGCGTGGTATCCACCGACACGGGTCTCTGGGCCTGACGGGAGCGACGAGGGCTGTGGATCTGAGGAAGACCGCGGGATTCCGGAATACCGCCGAACTCCGGAAGTCCGAGGGACTTCAGAGGTCCGCGGGACCTCGGAGGTCTGGCAGACCTCATAGGTCTGCCAGACCTCCGAGGTCTGCCGGCCACTCCGGGCGGCCGCGCACTCCCGCCGAGAACCTGTACACGGGCCCGCCCAGGAACTCGCCGTTCTCGGCCCGGCCCGTCGAC
>JAFGFV010000232.1 GCA_016930895.1 Spirochaetales bacterium
GCCTCGAGGACGAAGGGCAGGCCCTTGATCCGCTCGATCAGCCCCTCGGGGATACTCTCCAGGTCGACGTGGATTTCCCGGTCCTTGGCCAGGGTGCTGAGCAGGCTCTTCATGGCGTCCTCGGCCATGAGCCGGCCTCCGTAGATGATCGCCACCCGGTCGCAGATCTTCTCCATCTCCGAGAGGATGTGCGAGGAGATGAAGATCGTGCGCCCCTCGCGGTTCTCCTCCAGGATCAGGTCCCGGATCTGCTTGACCCCGAAGGGGTCCAGGCCCGAGATCGGCTCGTCCAGGAACAGGATGTCGGGGTCGTGGAGGAGGGCGCGGATGATGGAGAGCTTCTGCAGCATGCCGCGGGAAAACTCCGAGAAGCGCTTGTTGCGGACCTCCGCCAGGCCGACCCGCTCCAGCAGGTGCTCGATCCGCGGTCCGGGATCCTTCAGGCCGAACAGGTCGGCAAAGGTCTGCAGGTATTCCGCCGCGGTCATCCAGGTCCACATCCCCAGCGGATGCTTCTCCGGCACCACGCCGATGCGGCGCCGCAGGTCCAGGCGCCCCGGAGAGTAGCGCTCCCCGAACAGGGAGATCTCGCCGCGGGTGGGCTTGACGATGCCGAGGAGCATCATGATCGTCGAGGTCTTGCCCGCCCCGTTGGGGCCGAGGAACCCGTAGATCTCCCCCGCGGGTATGTTGAGGTTCACCCCGTTCACGGCGGTGAACTTGCCGTACTCCTTGGTCAACTCTCGGGTCTGGATCATGAGACGCCTCCCTCCACGTTCCAGGAAGTGAACACGTAGGGAGTCAGGACTCCCCGCTCGGCGTAGGGCTTCAGGTACCCCTCGATCTGCTCCGGGGGTAGGGCCCAGGCCTTCTCCATGATCGCCTCGATCTCCTCCCTGGAGATCTCCCGCGGGTCCGGGACCACGATCAGGTAGTCGATCACCCAGTAGGGGTCCCGGTTGGGCGCGATCTGGGCGCCGGGGATGCGGCTGGAGTAGCGGAAGGTGGTCTCGGGGAGGGGATCGAACTCCCACTCGAGCACCCCCTTGTACAACTCCTCTCCCCGCTCCGAGCCCTCTTCGGTCTCTTCCTGCACCGGCAGTCCGTCCCTGATCTGGACCGTGATCCGGGCGCCGATCCACAGGTCCAGGCAGGGGTGGTTGAGCACCGCCGGCCCTTCCTGGCTCACGGGACGGATCTCCTGGACCACGTCGTTGCCCTCCCGCTCCTCGAACAGGATGAAACGGGCAAGCCCCGGGATCTCGTACCCCACCAGCTCGATGGGTTCCTCCAGGCGGTTCTCGCCTCTCCTGAGGGTCACGGGGAGCGTGACCGGCACGTAGGAGGGGGCGCTGAGCTCGAGCGCCGCCTCGCCGCTCTTGAGCCCGGTGAAACGCAAAGGGATCGGGCCGCGGTCTGACTGGTAATAGGCCCGGATGATCCGCCCCTGGAGGCGGAAGCTCGCATCCCACACCCAGGCTTTGCTGACCGCGTCGCGTGCCTGGAACTCGAGGGTGGTCTCCACGGGGTTCATCACGAAGTGCACCCCGACGGCCACCGCGGCCAGAGCGGCGATCACGAGCACGGGAATGAGGATCTTCTTGGTCTTCATCAGCGCTATCCTTGCGTGTTCTGAAGGTCGCGGCGGACGCCTGCCACTTGGCGATATTGCACCGGTCCGTCGCTGAGAATCAAGGGGGCGCTCGCCGTTTTGGCTCTCTTTCGCGGCAGCCCTGCCGGCCGCACCCAGGCCACGAGGCGGAGAGAAAAAGAAGTTGACAGCCGGCGGGAGTCTGCTACAATTCCGTGGTCAGGCCACCTGCCTGTCTGACTCTCTTGCTTGGCGCCATGCAGACGGGCGGTGGCAGCCTTATATCCTGAACACGGAGGGGTCGGAACATGGACTTGTCGACTCGGATCGGCGAGGTCACCTTCAAGAATCCCCTGATCGTGACCTCCGGGGAGCATGGACGCGACGGGGAGACGATCGTCGAGGTAGCCGCTACGGGGGTGGCGGCCGTGACCACCAAGAGCATCGTGCCGTTCCCGCTGCCGGACCCCCTGCCGTGTTACTCGCTCGTGCCCAACGGCTTCCTGAACTGTGTGCTGGCGGCGGTGATCCCAGCCCAGCAGTGGTTCGAGGTCGAGATCCCGCTGGCCAGGACGGCCGGAGTGCCGATCATCGCCAACCTGGCGGGGACGCACCCCCAGGAGACGGCGGAGCTCGCTTCCCGGGCCGTGGCGGCCGGCGCCGACCTGGTCGAGCTGCCCACCCACTGCCCGCACTTGGCCGAGAACCTGGAGGCGCAGTTTCCCGACGCGCAGATCCCCCCTCCCGAGCTGGACAACCCGGGCCCGTTCCACGAGACCGTCAAGGCCGTCCGGGCCGCGGTGTCGGTGCCGATCATCGGCAAGCTCTCGGCGGTGTTCAGCCACAACAACCGCGACTGGGTGAAGGCCGGAGTGGATGCCGGGATGGATGCCGTGGAGGTCACCGATACCTTCGGCCCGGTCATGGCGATCGACATCGAGACCGGTCAGCCCAAGCTCGGAGGGCCCAGGGGTTTCGGCGCGCTGTCGGGCGGCGCGCTCAAACCGATCGCCCTGCGGATGGTGTACGAGATCGCCGGGGACTTCGATATCCCGATCATCGCCTCGGGCGGGGTCCAGGGGTGGGAGGACGCGGTGGAGTACTTCATGGCGGGCGCCAGCATGGTCGGCGTCTGCACGGTCGGCCACCTCCAGGGCATGGGGCGCTACCGCAGGCTCATCGAGGACCTGGAACGGTACTTCCGGGAGAAAGAGACGACCATCGAGGAGATCAAGGGCCTGGCCCACCGGAGGGTCCGGGAGCGTCGCGAGAAGGGATGGGCGGCCATCACCAAACCCCAGGTGCCGCAGCTGGACCCGGACAAGTGCACGGGCTGCAAGAAGTGCGTGAGGTCCTGCATCTACGGCGCGATCACGGTCAACGGCACGATGAGCATCGACAGCCGGTTGTGCTACGGCTGCGGGCTCTGCGTGGAGGTGTGCCCGGAGAAGGCGCTGAGCTCCCCGTATTTCAAGGATTAAGGAGGGATTGGCGGAAGCGGACGACAGACCCGGAACGCTTGCCTTGGGCAAGAACGCACGGATTCGTGCGCGACAGCAATCATGCTAAGGAGGACCAATTGATGGAAGGAAAAGACAGCGGCGCCATCACCACCCTGGTGGTGGGCGTGGACGACCGGCTCTCGGTCGGCGAAAACATCCTGTACGGGCTCCAGCACGTCTTCGTCCTGATGCTGGCGCCCCTGATCACCCCGATCATCTTCGCGAGCGTGTTCCAGTGGGACATCAACATCACGGCATACCTCGTCATGATCATGATCGTCGGGGCGGGGATCGAGACCCTGATCCAGGCCAGGGTGCTGAAGCTGCCGGTGGCGCAGGCGCAGCACATCGTGTTCATCGCGGCCATGATCTCCGCGATCTTCGTCCTGGGCCCGATCCCGGTCTGGATCGGCCTGGTGATCGTTAGCGGGGTGACGATGCTGCTGGTCATCCCATTCCGCAAGGGGCTGATCGGAAGGCTTCTGCCCTACCTGGCCACCCCGGTGGTGATCGGGCCCCTGTTCATCGTCATGGGGGTCAGCCTGATCAAGGC
>JAFGFV010000233.1 GCA_016930895.1 Spirochaetales bacterium
CCGTTCGTAGAGAAGTAGGGTGGTCGAAGCCGTCATAGCAGCCGGGATTTCGGCGCTGCTGTACCACCTCGGCATGGGATTCCTACTGTTCGGGGTCCCTCTGCAGGTAGTGCTGGTGCGTCGGGGGCGCGCGCCCTTCCTGGCGGCCCTGGGCATGGCCTTCGCGCTGATCCTGGCGGTCAAGCTGGTGATTCAGGGCGGGGGCGTGGGCCCGCAGGCGGCACCGTTTCTGCTGCTGGAGATGTTCGTGGTCCTGGCCCTGTTGGGTGGTCTGGTCTTGATTCAGCTTCCCGATCTCTTTCCCGGGATCCAGATTCCCCCGATGCGGCGAGTGACCCGCCTGGTGCTGGCCACCGCGGCAGTCGGGGTCTTGTCGATCCCGCTGATCGTGTATCTGCGTTCCAACGAGCCCTTCAACGCGGGCCTGAGGGAGGTATTCGACGCGCTGGCGGGAGCGCTGCAGCGGACCTTCGGGGCGCAAGGCGAGGCGCCGCCGAGCACCGTGCCGCCGAACGCGGTGGGTTCTCTAGGCGCGGAAGCCGCCCTTTCGGCGGCCTCGCTGAGTGGCCCGGCCCTGATGCAGTTCGTCGGGCAGATATTCTGGAGGGGATTCCTGTTCAGCTACATGGGGCTCCTGGGACTGACCTGGTGGCTCGCGACGCGCCTCGGGCTCCGGTTTCCGGTGCGCTCCGGCGGGCAAAGCCTCTCGAAGGACATTTCCGGAGGCGCGGTGCGCCCGTGGCCCCGCATCGCAGAGTTCCGGCTGCCCGACACGTACGTCTGGCCGCTCATCGCCAGCCTGGCGGTGATCCTGCTGGGGCTGTTTCTGGAGACGGGCCCCTTGGGGCTGGCTGCCTGGAACGCGGGGGTCATCCTGCTGTTCCTGTACGGGATATCGGGGATCGGGGTTCTGCAGTACCTGCTGCGGAAACTCAAGGTTCCACGGGGCATGCGGATCCTGCTAGGGATCCTGCTGTGTCTGCTGGTAATCAGCCCCCGGGCCAACCTGGCCGTGTTCATCCTGATTCCGGGCCTCGGGGTTTCCGAGATCTGGCTGAAATATCGCACGCGAGAGAGGAGCAACGGATAAGCCATGAAGACCAAAGTCATTCTGAACGAGGACGTGGCCGGCCTGGGCGAAGAGGGGGACGTCAAGGAGGTGGCCGCCGGGTACGCCCGCAACTTCCTGTATCCCCGCAAGGCCGCCACGCCGTACACCAAGCACAATCTTCAGCAGCTCGAAGGGCGCCGCGCGGCCATCGAGCGGCGCAAGGAAGAGAAGCGGACGGAGGCCATGGGTCTCAAGGAGCGGCTCGAAGCCGAGGAGCTGCAGTTCGTCATGCCCGCGGGGGAAAGCGGAAAGCTCTTCGGCTCCGTTAACAATGCTACGATCGCCCAGGAGCTGGAAAAACGCGGCTACAGCCTGGAGAAGAAGCGCATCGAGGTGCCCGATCACAACATCCGCATAGTGGGGACCCACACGGTCAAGGTCCACCTGTATGGAACCGAGCACGCCCAAGTCACGGTGGTCGTGGAGGCCAGTCAGCAGGCCGAGTAGCCACGAGGGTCACGGAGGCGGGATGACAAGCGGGGAGCGCGCATGGCGGTAATACCGGCGGCTCTGAAAGACAAAGTCCCCCCACACAACGACGACGCCGAGGTGGCGACCCTCGGGGCTCTGCTCCTGGACTCCGAGGCCCTGGCCACGGTGATCCGCTACCTCCGCCCGGAGGACTTCTACAAGACCGCCCACCAGCGCGTGTACCAGGCCATCCTCAATCTCTTCGACCGCAACGAGGCCATAGACCTGATCACCCTGACCGAGGAGCTCAAGAACGCCAACCTCCTGGAGGGCTGCGGCGGGCCGGGGTACATCTCCCGGCTCACCTCGGCCGTGCCCACCAGCGCCAACGTCAGGTACTACGCCCAGATCGTCCAGGACTGCAGCATCCGCCGGGCCCTGGCCCGTATTTCGGCGGACATCATCGCCACGGCCCACGACGAATCCCGAGAGGTCCGGCTCATCATCGAGGATGCCGAGCGGCAGATCTTCGAGATCACCGACCGCCAGCACGCCGGCACCTTCCAGGCCGCCCGGGAGATCGTGACCCGGACCATCGAGGCCATCGAGAAGCTGTACCACACCAAGGACGCCTACATCGGGATCCCGACCGGCTTCACGGAGCTGGACATGCTCACCAGCGGGTTCCAGAACTCCGAGTTCATCGTGATCGGCGCCCGACCCTCGGTGGGCAAGACGGCCCTGGCCCTGTCCATGGCCTCGAACATCGCGCTGCACTACAAGCTGCCGGTAGGCTTTTTTACCCTCGAGATGTCGAGCATGGCCCTGATGCAGCGACTCCTGGCCGCGGAGGCCCGCATCCGCTCCAACAGCCTGCGCTCGGGGTTCCTCAAGCCCTCGGACTTCCACAAGCTCACCGAGGCTGCCAGCAAGATCTACGAGGCGCCCCTGTACATCGAGGATACCCCTTCCCTGCGCCTTCTGGACCTGCGCGCCCTGGCCCGGCGGATGAAACACCAGTTCAACGTGGCCATCATCTTCGTGGACTACCTGACCCTGGTGACCGCCGAGAACCGCGATCTGGCGCGGCACGAACAGATCGCCGAGATCAGCCGCTCCCTCAAGGCACTGGCCCGGGAGCTGGACATCCCCGTGGTTGCCCTGTCGCAGGTCCGCCGGGAAACCGAGGGCAAGATGCCCAACCTGGCGGACCTGCGCGAGTCGGGCTCTATCGAGCAGGACGCCGACGTCGTGATCTTCCTGCACAGGGAGAGGATGTCCGGAAGCGGCGACGACGAGGCGCCGCGGGACATCGAGACGGAGCTCATCGTGGCCAAACAGCGAAACGGTCCGGTGGGGTCGCTCAAGATCGCCTTCATCCCGGAGTACACCAAGTTCGAAAACCTTGCCCGCTCGGAGGTCATGCCCTGATGGACCCGGCCGACGGGCGCTACCTGGACAGCCTGGTCAACGAAGCCGAACAGCTCGTGATCCGGGAGATCCGCCGCCAGGTCGCCGGAGTGCCGGGGGTGTGCACCTGCGACGAATGCATGCTGGACATGGCGGCCTACGCCCTCAACAAGGTCAGGCCGCGCTATCGGGTCAGCCTCCTCGACACGGTGTTTGCGGACAGAAAGGAACGCGGCGCCTACCAGCAGGAGATCGAAGAGGCGGTGGCCGAGGCGATCCAGGTGGTCAAGGCCCACCCCTCCCACGACTAAGACTCGCGACGCACGGGCAGCTTCCCGACCCTCCGGGGGCTCTGAGCTTCACTCCTGCGGTCTGTAGACCCGTTCATCGGGAAGCACCGCCACCCACGTCAGGTCCTGCAGGACGTACAGGGTCAGGAGCAGGCGCCGGCTCGGGCTGTCCCAGAAGCTCAGGGAGCCGTCCCGGTTGACCGCCATCACCTTGTCCCCGACCGTAAACAGGTCCCGGTGGACCTGTCGGGCCTCTTCCAGGCGCTGCAGTCCTTCCCCGTTCCACACCACGACCCTCTCGTAGCCCAGGGAGGAATAAACCCGACCTGCATCGTCTCTCGCCAGGCCCGCGGACAGGTCCTCCCCGCGGTACTCCGCCAGGACCCGGCTGCGTTCGAACCCGTAACCCGAGTGGACCTTCAGGAGGGTCCGACCTGTCTCCCCCCCGCCCTCCACCGAATGAGTGAACAGGGCCCCTTCCCGGGGCTCGAAGAGCAGGTCGTACACGAACACCCCAGGGTCGCTGATGGCCACGGTCTCACCGGTGCGCTCGTTGATCTGCAGGAGCGGGCTTCCGAACGTCGACAGGCTGGCCCTGCCGCCCACCAGGGTGTCTCCCACCGCGAACACCACCTTGTTCATCCCCGGAGAGCTATAGCGGAAGCGCGGCTGGAAGCTGAAGGGGTCCAGCACCAGACAGGTCCCCCCCTCGTCCACGATCACGATGCCACGGGAGTAGGCGCTGACCTGCTTGATCGGGGAGGCGATCTCCACAGGCAGCAGCTCGAAGCGCCCCGACGGCAGCTCCAGGACCCCGACGCGCGGCCACTCCTCGCCCCGGGCCCAGACCAGGAGCGCGTCCGAGCTCAGAAACTCGAGGCCCGTCCCGCCGGACGGCGGCCCGCCGCGCGGTCCGCCGGGAGGCCCGGCGCTCGGGAACGCGCTCAGGGGGTTAGGGAGCGTGCGCAGGCCCACAGGGACCGGATCGCGGGGTCCCCCCCCTGGGCCCATGGCCACGCGATCGGTCAGAAAGCTGGACTCCAACAGGTAGATGCGCTCGTCCCCTGCCAGGGCCACGGTGTCCCCCAGAACGGCCGCGTCGCTGTACGACAACAGGGCGTGACGCGCCAGGAGCTCGACTGAACCGTCCGCCATGAGGGCCTGGAGGCTGCCGTCGCGGGCCCCCGCGTAGACCCTGCCCTGCCCGTAGACCACGGTCTGGGGCTCGCCCGTGACCCGGGAGCCCCACGGCGGGGTCAGCTGCAGGAGGAAACGGCCCCCGAAGTACCACTGCCGGAGCTCCGCGCCGGCCGCAGTCTGGACCACCCCGGTGAGCTCGTTGCCTTGGGGAGAAAAGGCCAGGGCCGCCAGCCCGGGCACCTGGCGCTCGTCGATCCGCTCTCCGGTCACGAGGTCTACCACGGCCAGCCTGCCTGCGTACGAACCGGCGGCGAAGCGCAGGTTCGGAGACAAGGCCACGTGGCTCAAGTCCGCCAGGGTCCGCACCTGCTTGAGGGTGCGGCCGCTCTTGATGTCCCAGTAGGTGATGATCCCGGAGGGCTGATACGTCAGGATGGTGTTCTCGTTGCGCGACACCACCGCAAAGGAGACGATCCCGAAGCCCTTGCGCATGTAGAACAAGGCGCGTCCGGTCTGGGGATCCAATAGCACCAGGCTGTCGAAATCCGCCCGCGTGGCAATCAGGTAGCTCCCCCCCGGGGAGTACCGCAGCGAGAGGACCTGCTCCTTGAACTCGAGGGAGTACAACCGGGCCCGCGCCTGCCAGTCCCAGACCACGATTTCGCCGCCCACGCGGCCGGCGACCTGGGCCGCTACCTGCGGCAGCGACGGATGAAGGGCTATCCTCTGGATCGGGCGGTAGGAGACCCGCAGCACGGCCACCGGCGTGGCACGGCCGGCGTCCCAGACCCGGATGGTGCCGTCCTCTCCGGCGCTGACCAGCAGATCGCGCTCGCCGTCATAGGCCAGGTCCGTCACGGCACCGGCGTGGCTGCTCACCAGGTCGAAGGCCCGCTGGGCGCTCACCGCCGCTGAAGCACCGAGCATCAGAACGAGGGCGGCGATCCAGCCGGCTCGCCTCACTGCCGCTCCTCCCCGTAGAGCGCGTTCACGGACACGTAGGGCCCCCGGAGAATCGTCGCGTACGGCTCCTGCCCTCGACGCTCTTCCAGCTGCCCGGATATCTTGGCGGCGAGCTCGGTCGGGACCTTGAGCACGCCGACCTCGTTCTCCTTGAGCCCCACGGCATGGAACACGAGGGACTGGCCTTCGGTCCGGGAGAAGAAGATGCGAACCTCCCCCTCCGCTTCCGCTTCCTCGCCTTCGAGGATCTTGTTGAGCAGGTAATACTTGAGGAGCTCGACGACCCGGTCGTCGAGCCCGGCGCGCCGGATGCGGATCTTCTCGGCCAGCTCGTCGTAGCCGATCACCACCCGGTCGGCCCCTTCGAGGTCGTACTCCGACGCGCCCCGCAGATACGCGCCCCGATCCAGCTCGGGCACCAGGAAATACGCCAGGCCGGCCGCGGGGTCCTCGACCCGCACCGGGTACTCCGGCTTCAGCAACTTGCCGCACCCCGGGCAGCGCACGGTCATGAACTCCCCCTGGAGGATCGCCTCCTCGAGGGCGGGGTCCGCGCCCAGATCCACCCGGTCTGGAATGTCGGCCTCAAACTTGTGCTCGCAGAAACAGACCAGCTTGCGCTTCACCCTCATCTCCCGAAAAACGTCAGGATGTCGTTGAAGGTAACGACGATCGCCAGCATGACGATCACCGAAAAGCCGATCCGCTGGATCCGCCCGATCACCTCCCGATTCACCGGCCTGCGCCGGATCCCCTCGACCAGGAAGATCAGAATCTGTCCCCCGTCCAGCGCGGGGATGGGCAGCAGGTTGACCATGAACAGCACCACGCTGATCAGGGACACGATGCGGAAGGACCAGACGAACCCCTGTCCCACGCTCTCGGAGAACCCTGCGGTGGCGACTTCGCCGATGATATTCATGATCTGCAGCGGGCCGGCCACCGCTCTGCGCAGGTTGATCCCCCGGAACAGCATCCCGATGCCCTTGACGGACTTGACCAGGATGTCCCACGTCTCGTACGCCCCCCTCTGGAGGGCTCCCAGGAGCCCCACCCGCGGGGAACGAACCCGGTCGACCCGGAAGGCAAAACCGGGATCGAGCACGCCTTCATCGGAGTAGCTCAGGACCACGGAGGTGGAGCGGATGAGGTCGTCGCGTTCGTAGGTGAGCTCCAGCACGGAAGGACGCTGGTACAGCAGCTGCCGCAGGGCCTCCGCGTGGGGGATCTCCTTCCCGTCGGCGCTGAGGATCCGGTCCCCCGCTTCGAGCCCGGCCAAGTCGGCGGGTCCACCCTCCCGCACGGCTCCCACGATCGGATCCACCCAGGCATACACGCCGATGCGGGCCATGGCCGAGTCCCGATCCAGCTCTGGCACCACCTCCAGCTGCAGCGTCCGTCCACTGCGCTCCACCGTGAGGCTGAGCTCCTTGCCGGGGGACATGACCACCGCATTTTGCAGATCCTGGAAGCTGTCCACCGGCCGACGGCCTACAGCCACGATGCGGTCTCCGGTCTGGAGGCCCGCCCTCTCGGCGGGCAAGGGACCTTCGACTCCCGGCACGGGGTAGTCCGACGCCAGCACGATGCGGTTGCCGATCCGCTCCTCGGTGAAGCCGGCCCACCAGATCACGGTCAGGGCCAACAAGGCGAACAGCAGGTTGGCCGCGGGGCCCGAGACCGAAACGAGGATCCGCTTCCACGGCGCCGCCGCGAAAAACCCGCCCTTGCCGTCCGACTCCTCCGGGTGGAGGGGATCCTCGCCTTTCATGCGGCAGTAGCCGCCCAGCGGGAACACGGAAATCCGGTAGTTGGTGCCCTTGTAGTCGAAGCCTACGAGCTTTCTGCCCCAGCCCAGCGAGAAGGCCTCGACGTGGATCCCGACCCGCTTGGCCGCCAGGAAGTGACCCAGCTCGTGCACGAACACCATGATCCCGAACCCGATCACCCCGATCACCAAGTATAGAAGCGTCATCAATCGTCCTTAGGGGGCAATGTACCCAGAAAGACCCCGGAAGACAAAGTAGAACAGCGGGGCGGAGAAGAGCCAGGAGTCGATCGAGTCCAGCACGCCGCCCCTTCCGGGTATGGTTCCCCCCGAGTCCTTGACTCCGGCGGAGCGCTTGAAGGCCGACTCGATCAGGTCGCCGGCGATGGTCAGCGCGCCCATCCCGAAGCCAAAGGCCGCCGCCGCGGGATAGGACACCGGAAAGAACCCTGGGAACACCCCTCGAACCAGCAGGGCGATCCCGATGGAGGCGCCCAGGCCGGCCACAAAGCCCACGATCGACTTGTTGGGGCTCACCAGGTATCCGAGCCGGGTCCGCCGGCCCAGATAGGTACCCAGCAGGTAGGCCAAGATGTCACTGCCAAAGTTCAGGGCGAAGAAGAAGAACAGCGCCATGGCGGGACGCGGCAGCCCGGTGATGCGCACGATGAACGAGGCAAACATCGCCGGGTACAGCAGCACGAGCACGGCCCCCCCTGCGTTGTGCAGGAGGGGCGGCAGCTCCTCCTGCCGGGAGACCCGCAACAGGTTCAGGAGCGCCCCACCCAACAGCACGACGAGCACCCCCGGGAACCAGGCCGGGCCGATCACTCCGAGCACCTCCAGGTATACCGCCGCGGGGACCAGGGCGCTCAGCACGGCCAGGGCACGAATCCGGAGGCTCCCGCGGGCGGCAAGCAGCCGCTCCAGCTCGAGGGCCCCGGCGGCCGTGACGGCCATGACGCCCAGGTTGAGCCCGAGATGCTTGTAGTACGGCAGGAAATAGATCAGGACGAAGAAGACCGGCAGGCCCACGGTCAGCAGGATGGCCCGGACCCCGATGTTTCCCCGGCTCACCGTGTTCGCAGCCTGCCTACCGGCTCCGGTTTCGCGATCGCCTCACCGTCTTCGGGCCCGTCGCCCCCGAAACGCCGGTACCGACAGCCGTAGTCCTTCAGGGCCTCCAGCAGCTCGGCTTCCCCCCACTCGGGCCAGAGCTTGGCGCTGAAATACAGCTCCGCGTATGCCATTTCCCAGAGCAGGAAATTGCTGAGGCGGCACTCCCCGCCCGTGCGGATGACCAGGTCCGGATCCGGGATCTGCGGTTGGTCCAGGTGGGAACGGATGTCCTGCGCGGTGAGCGGGCGCGTGGCCCCGTCGGCGATCAGGCGGTTCACCGCCCGCACCACCTCGTCCCGGCCCCCGTAGTCGATGGCCAGGTTCACGGTCATTCCCTGCAGCTCTGCGGTCTCCCGTACCACCCGTTCGAGCTCGCGCGCTACGTCGGGAGGGATCCGGTCGATGCGGCCGGAGTGTACCACCCGGATCCCGTTGTCCCGGTAGAACTTGTACTCCCGCCTCAGGTGGTTCTTGATCAGGAACATCAGGAAGGATACCTCGCGTGGAGACCGGTTCCAGTTCTCCGTCGAGAAGGTGTACAGGGTCACGTATCGGATCCCGGCCTGCGAGGCGGCTCTGACCACCCTCTTGGCGGCTCTTACGCCCTCGAGATGGCCCCGGCTGCGGGCTTTTCCCCGCCGTTGGGCCCACCTTCCGTTGCCGTCCATGATAATGCCGACGTGCACCGGAAGGCGGGCGTCACCATCGGTGGTCATTAGATCTCCATTATTTCTTTCTCTTTGGCCTCGAGAATCGAGTTGATCTGTTCGACGTAGGCGTCGGTGACCTTCTGGATCTCCTCCATGCCCCGCTTGGACTGGTCCTCCCCTATTTCCGAGTCCTTCTGCATTCTCTTGAGCTCGTCGTTGATGTCCCGGCGGATGTTCCGCACGGCGACGCGGCTCTTCTCGGCGATGTTCTTGGCGAGCTTGACCAGCTCCTTGCGGCGCTCCTCCGTGAGCGGAGGAATGCCGATGCGGATGACCTTGCCGTCATTGTTGGGGTTCAGCGAGAGCTCCGACTTCTGGATCGCCTTCTCGATCTCCGAAAGCACAGACCTGTCCCAGGGCTGGATGATCACCAGCCTGGCTTCGGGGACGGAAATCGTGGCGACCTGGTTGAGCGGGACCTTCTGCTCGTAGTAGTCGACCCGGATGTTGTCGAACAGGGCTGCGGAAGCCCGACCCGTCCGGATGGTCTTGAACTCGTCTTCGAGAGCCTTGACCGCCTTCTTCATCTTGTCTTCCGCGTTCTTTTTCTGCTGTTCCATCGCAGGCTACTCCTTCTGAGACCCCGCCGAGGTCACTCGCTTTCTTCCCCTACCTTGTAGTACCGGTAATCCACGACCCGGAGGGTTCCCCCGATTTCCTTGCCGACGTCCTCCAGGTGCTTGGCCACCGTTACGCTCGGTTCCTTCACGAAGCCCTGGTCCACGAAACAGATCTCGGCGAGGTGCTTCTTGAGCTTGCCCTGGGTGATCCCCTTGAGCACGTTCTCCGGCTTGCCGAGCCCTGCAGCCTGTTTGGCGAAAACCTCCTCCTGCTCCTGCAGGTACGCAGCGGGCACGTCCTCCCGTCTCAGGTACAGGGGGGCAAAGGCCGCGGTGTGCAGGGCCAGGTCGAAGGCGACCTCCTTGGCCTTGGGGTTCCCGACCAGGGCGGAATCGGAAACGGCCACTTTTACCATTACGCCGATCTTGCCCTCACCATGAATGTAGCTCGTCAAGAGCTCTTTTTCAGAAGCCTCGAGGACGGAAAAGCGCCGCAGGCTCATGTTCTCCTTGATCCTGCCCACTGCCTCCTGGATCGGCGCGTCCAGCTGCTCGCGGGGCATCGACGGCCCCTTCTCCAGGATCAGGGCGCTCAGCTTGTCCCCGAGGGCCACGAAGTCCTTGTTCTTGGCCACGAAATCCGTTTCGCAGGACAGCTCGAGCAGCACGCCGCGGCTCCCGTCGATCCGGGCGAAGATCCTGCCCTCGCTGGCCGCCCTCCCCGCCCGCTTCTGGGCCGCAGCCAGGCCGAGCTCCTTCAGGATTCTTTCCGCCTTGGCGAAATCCCCGCCCGCCTCCTGGAGGGCCTTCTTGCAGTCCATCATTCCCGCGCCGGTCTTCTCCCGGAGCGTCTTCACATCTGTTGCCTTGATTTCCACGCTCGTGCGCTCCTAGTCTTCGTAGAGTCTGTCTTCGTCGATGCGGTGTTCGTCCACCAGGTCCACCTGGCCTTCCGGCGCCGGGGCCTTTTTCTTGGGCTCCTCTTCGGGGTTGAAGTCCGAGTAGTCCTTGTCGGTGAAGCCGTCGCTCTGTTCGTCGCCGGCGGTCTCGCCGATTGCAGCGGCGACGGGCACCTTCTCCACCTCGGCTTCCTCGTCCTCGTACTTGCGCTTCTCCGTGAACTCTTCCTTGTCCACGTAGGCCGTGAAATCCTCCTCGACGGTCTCGTCCTGGAGAGTCTCGATGATCTCGAGACCGACCTCATTCTCCGCCTCGACGACGGCGTTGGCAATGATCTGGGTGAACAGGTTGATGGCCCGAATGGCATCGTCATTCCCGGGCACCGGGTAGTCGATCCCCTCGGGATTGCAGTTGGTGTCCACGACGGCGACGATCGGGATCCCCATGCGTCGGGCCTCCGCCACGGCGATGGCTTCCTTGCGGGTGTCGATGACAAAAACGATCCCCGGCGGCTCCTTCATCTCCTTGATGCCCCCGAGGTTCTTCTCGAGCTTGGCCCGTTCCTTCATGAGACGGGAGATCTCTTTCTTGGTCAGGTTCTCGAAGGTCCCGTCCACCTCCATCTTTTCGATCTTCTTGAGGCGCAGGAGGGACTTCTTGATGGTGGCGAAATTGGTGAGCATCCCTCCCAGCCAGCGGTTGTTCACGTAGAACATCCCGCAGCGCTGGGCCTCCCGCTCCACCGCCTGCTGGGCCTGCTTTTTCGTGCCCACGAACAGCACGGTCTTGCCCCCGACGACGGTCTTGCGAATGGCCTCGAAGGCCTCTTTGATGGCAACGATCGTTTTCTGCAGATCGATGATGTGGATCCCATTGCGTTCTGCGAAGATGTACTTCCGCATGCGGGGATCCCAGCGCTTGGTCTGGTGCCCGAAATGCACGCCCGACTCAAGCAGGTTCTTCATTGTTACGACGGCCAAGCTCGTCCTCCTTTTCAGCGACTGCTGTGGTCGCTGCTCCTTCTCTTAGTCTCGAGCGAAAACCCAGGTCTTCGCCGGAAATTGCCCTGTGGGGTCGTCTGACATGCACCGCTGCAGGATGCGCGAATGGACTACCGCAGGGAGTAGTGGTTGGACTTTAAGATGCCATAAAACGTCTCGAGAGGCAAGCCCACCACGTTGCTGTACGACCCGCGGATCCGTTCGACGAAGAAGGCACCTCGCTCCTGGATCCGGTAGGCCCCCGTGACGCCGGACCACTCCCCGGTCTCCAGGTACATGTCGATGTCATCCTGGCTGAGCTGGGCGAACTTCACTTCCGTGCACACGCTGCGCAGGTCCATTTCCTCGCCTCGGGCCGGCAGGAAGCCGATTCCCGTGTACACCTTGTGCACGTTGCCCGACAGCAGGCGCAGAAGCCTCTCCGCGTCTTCGATCCCGTCGGGCTTGGCGATGCACTGTCCGTCCAGCTCGATCAGGGTGTCCAGACCGAGCACCCAGCGGGGAGACTCCTGCTTGAACAGCCCGACCACCGAGTGGATCTTCTTGGCGGCGATGGCCCGCACCCGTTCCTCGACGCTGTCGAGGTGATTGGCCTCCTCGTCGATGTTCGGCGGAAAGGCCTTGTAGGGGATTCCCACACGGTTGAGGAGCTCCTGACGTCTCGGAGAGCCTGATGCCAGTATGATCGTGTCCATTAGCTGTCGATGCTTGCCTTCTTGCCTGCCGCGGAAAATCGGTGTGCCCGGCCGCGGGCGCACCTACATGAGCCTGAACAGGACCACGCCCCCGATGACCCCCAGCACCGTCCCCGGGTTGACCTCGAGGGACACCTTGAGCACCGAAAGATCCAGGCCGATGGGACCCGCGCTCAACGAGAGCCCCACCCCGAACAGGCCGAGGACCCGCTCCAGCACCTCCCAGGCCAGACTGCCGATCAGGAACCCCAGCCCGAGGAACAGCAGGAACGTGGAGCGGTTCCTGTTACTCAGCTTCATGCGTTGGTGCAGGATAATGAGGAAGCTCCCGAAGTGTCAAGGCGAGCCGGCGCCTGTCACGACCACCGCATCGGGTGACCCCCACCGTTCGGCGCTCGTTGACAAAGCGGCGGTTTCTCAGTAACGTATTTCTTGTTGACGGGCAATTAGCTCAGCTGGATAGAGCGTTGGCCTCCGGAGCCAAAGGCCGTGGGTTCGAATCCCGCATTGCCCATAGGTAAGTTCC
>JAFGFV010000234.1 GCA_016930895.1 Spirochaetales bacterium
GCCGCCGGCCTGGCCCTCGCGGTCGCGCTGCTGGCGGGCTGCGGGGAGCGCTCCGACTGGGTCATGTTCCGGGGAGAGCAGGGTCGCGGGGCCACCCCGACCCGGCTGTCTCCGCCCCTGGCGGTCAAATGGAAGCTCCAGCTGCAGGCCTCGGCGGAGCCGACCTACGCCTTCAACAACCCCGTGGTCCTGGACGGCACCATCTACTTCGGTTCCACGGATGGGAACTTCTACGCCCTGGACATCGTGAGCGGATACATGAACTGGGTCTTCAAGACCCGCGGGGCCATCAACTCGGTCCCGTTCGCGGACCGGGAGAATGTCTACTTCGGCAACAACGTCGGCAAGGTCTACGCCGTCCGGCGCGAGGACGCGCAGGAGCTGTGGTCCTTCCAGACCGACTCCACCGTGCAGTCCACCATCGTGGGCTACGAGGACACGCTCATCTTTTCCAGCGACGGGGGCACCACCTACTTCGTGGACCCGAACGGGCGGGAGCTGTTCACCCTTCCGAACCCGGTGTGGCACTACAACACCTTCCAGGTCCACGACGACGTGGTGTACTTTGCCCCCGGGCCGCCGACCCGGCCGCATGCCTTCGGGGCCTTCGACCTCCCCAGCCGCTCGTATCTGTGGATCCTGGACACGCAGCTGTTCGGGGCCATCTGGTACTCCTTCCCGGCCCTGTCGGGGGAGCTGCTGCACTTCGCCACCGCCACGTACAACGGCCCGGTATGGAGCTTCGACTACTACGCCTTCGACCGGCGAAGCGGTGAGGTCGTGTGGAAGTACTCGGATTTCTCGGACTGGGGCCCCATGGGCGCGGTGGACTCCGAGGGGATGTTCAGCGCCAACATGAAGCTCCTGGATTACATGGCCCCGGCCGTCTGGAAGAACCGGGTCATCTACTGCAGCGGCGACACGGTGGTCCGGGCCTTTGGCGCCCGGGGAGGCAGCCTGGCCTGGAGCCGGAGCTTCCCCGTGCCCACCTCCAGCGCCCCCACCGTGGCGGGGAACCGGGTCTACCTGGGGCTGCAAGGGCGCGGGATGGAGCCTCCCCGGCTGGTCTGCCTGTCCGCTAGGAACGGCCGGCTGCTGTGGGAGATCGAGCTGGACGGGGCGCTCCTGAGCGCCCCCGTGGTGGCGGGCAGGTGGATCGTGTTCGGCACGGACCGCAACTTCTTCTACGTCCTGGAAGAGCTGTACTGAGAAAGGCGGAGCCAGCGGCTCGGCGGCGACCGGTTCCGGATAGATGCGGGCCACGCCCAGGAACACCGCGTGCAGGGCGGCGATGAGGGCCAGGAACACCCTGCGCGCCGCCTCAGGCTTCAGGCCAAACAAGCCGTACGACAGGGCGCCCTGCGGACAGGCAGACAGGCAGTCCCCGCACAACGAGCAGGTCAAGCCCGGGCGGCGGCGACGCAGATCGCTCAGCTCCAGGGCGCCATAGCGGCAGACGGAGGTGCAGCGGCCGCACTCCGTGCAGGAATCCGCGATCCGCAGGCGGAACGGCGACATCCTGCCCAACAGGTTGCTTGCGAACCCCAGAGGGCAGACCCCGGTGCAGTGTGCCATCCGCCCGGCACGGGTGGACACGACGGCCATGACCGCCGCACCGAATACCCCGAACCCAACGGCGACCAGCGCCGCAGCCCGGGCCCCCACGCCCAGGATGCGCAGGGCCAGGGCGGCCGCAGGGGTGGCGGCGAACAGGACGAGACGAAGCCGGGCCCAGAACGGGGCCAGCCGGCCGGCGCGACTGCGCCTCCGTGCCGCTAGATTATCCCACCCCCCGATGTAGCACAGGTGGCTGCACCAGGCCGGCCCCACCAGGACCACGGTGACCAGGAACAGGATGGGCATGAAGAAGCGCTCTCCCCGGTAGATCGGCCCGGCGATCACCACGGCAGGGACCGGGACGTGGAGCCGACCGGTCATGAGCAGCCGATCCATGCCCAACAGGCCGAGGGCGAACTGGCCGAAGAACACCACGGAGAAGGCGAGCCAGATTCTCGACCGCAGGCGGGAGGTATCGGCCATGGTGCACATCCGCGCGGTCAGCCAGGAAGCGTACAGCGACAGGAGCACGATTTCCAGCCAGCCCGCTCCCGGGACAAATCGGTCGGCCAGAAGCAGTGCGTACAGAGCCTTCCAGCGCGCCACGGATAGGATCAAGAAGCATACCCCGAAGGAGGCCGCGGCAGCGGCCAGCGGCACCTTCGCGGCCGGGGCTGCGGGATCGGTCTCCCGCCGGCCAATGCGCCCCTGCCCCTGTGCCCCGCCGCCGGATCGATTCGTCGGGAGGCCCCAGCCTGAGCTTGCCCTCTCTCCCTCCATCTCGAGGAGTACAGTAGCGCACTTGGCCGGCGTGGCACAACGCCACGGTCGTATGCCCGCCCCACCCGGTGCACCCTTCTGGCGGATGCCCCTCATGGGATATAGTTGAGAACGAGCGAAGCCAACGGAGGCGTCATGAGCGAAACCAAGGACGAGAGCGCCCGGAACCGGCAGGAGCAGCTGAAGACAATCGTCAGCGACCTGCACGAGGGTAGCGATGTCAAGTCGGTGCGCAGGCGGTTCGCCGAGCTCATCCGCAACGTGAGCCCGGAAGAGATCGCCGAGATGGAGCAGGCCCTGATCGCCGGCGGGGTGCCGGTCGAGCAGGTCCAGCAGGTCTGCGACGTCCACGTCCAGGTCTTCGAGGAGGCCCTGGGGAGGCAGAAAAAGGCCAGGAGCCTGCCCGGACACCCGGTCCACAGCTTCGTCGAGGAGAACAAGGCCGTGCGGCGGATCCTCCGCAGACTCCGCCCCCTCCTCGGCCAGGCGGCCCGCGGCCGGGGACTCCGGGAGCTCGAGGAGGCTCTGGAGGATCTCAGCAGGATCGACATCCACTTCCAGCGTAAGGAGAACCAGCTCTTCCCGGTCCTGGAGAGAGCGGGCTTCACCGGCCCGGCCAAGGTCATGTGGGGCAAGGACGACGAAATCCGTGCGCAGCTCCGGGAGGTCAAGAGCGCTCTTCGGGACAAGGACCTCAAGACCCTCAAGGGCAAGGGGGCTGCGCTGATCCGGGGGATTCGCCGGATGATCTTCATGGAGGAGCGCATCCTGTTTCCCACCGCCCTACGGAGGCTTACCGTCCGCGATTGGGCCGAGATCCGCCGGGGCGAAGGCGCGATCGGCTACGCCTGGATCCAGCCCGGGAACCTGTGGGACCCGTCGGTGGTCCTGGCCGGAGGGGCGGGCGGCGATGTACCGGAGGCTCGTGACGAAAGGGCAGGCGATGTACGGCCAGCGGCCGGCGCTCCCGAGATCCCCCTCGACGTGGGTCAGCTCACCGGCGAGCAGGTCAACCTGCTCCTCAAGAATCTGCCGGTGGACATCACCTACGTGGACGAACAGGACCGGGTGCGCTACTACTCCCAGGGAAAAGAACGCATCTTTCCCCGCAGCCCGGCGGTGATCGGACGGGCGGTGCAGAACTGCCACCCGCCGGCGAGCGTCCACGTGGTCGAGAAGATCCTGGAGAGCTTCAAACGCCGGGAAAAGGACACCGCCGAGTTCTGGCTCACCCTCGGGGGTCGCTTCATCCACATCCGCTACTTCGCCCTGTTTGATTCCGAGGACCGCTACCGGGGCGTGCTCGAAGTCAGCCAGGACCTGACCGGCATTCGGGCCCTCGAGGGAGAGAGAAGACTGCTCGACTGGTAGAGCGCGGTCCGTGCCGCTTAGGAACGCTCGCCCGCGGGCACCGCGGCCCGCTGCCGCGGGACCTCGCCGATCCGCGTGAAGCTCAGGATCGCCGGCACCATGAACAGGGTGAACAGAGTCGAGATCAAGAGGCCGCCGGAGACCGCTATGCCCAGGGGCTGCACGATGTTGGAGCCCTCCCCCAGGCCGATGGCAATGGGGAGCATTCCGAAGATCGTGGTCAGGGTCGTGATCATGATGGGCGTGAAGCGCAGGCCCGCCACCTCCACCAGGGCGTCGATCCGCCCCTCGTGCTCGTGGCGCATGTTCAAGTAGAAATCGATCATGATGATGGCGTTGTTGACCAC
>JAFGFV010000033.1 GCA_016930895.1 Spirochaetales bacterium
ACTCCAGGAGACTCACGTCAGGGAACTCAAGATGACCTTCTCAGGAGGACTGCCGGCCCTCGGTGACACAGAGATCTTGACGCTACCATGCAGGCTCCGCGAGAGGGTCTACGGGCCCGACCCCGTGGCAGGCCCTCAAAACGTTGATAATTGCCCTGGATTCGCCTATCCTTGGGGTGAACGCATCGTCACTGCATCTCGGAGTAGTCGACTTGCGAAGACGAGGAGGCTGGAGTGAACACACGAGCCCTGAGCCTTCTGCTATTGGCGAGTCTGGCAGCCGCTCCGCTCCACGCTCAGCGGGCGAAGCCGGAGCCCCGGCCGGAGTACCAGGGGGCCGGAGTGTCGTACTTGTCTCTGTCCCTGGTTCCATCGCTGTCGATTCCCGTCGGGCGGGACGCAGATCTCTTCAAGCTCGGGGGCAGTTCGAGCTCGAGGCTGCGTATCGCCTGCCCCCGTTGCCGTGGCTGTACCTGACGGCGAGCCTCGGTTATGGGCTGCTTCCGGCGGACTACGGCGGCTCCGTGTCGGAGTTCTCCGGCGGAGCAGGGGTGGGGGCGCTGTACGAGTTCCCGTTCGGGTTGAGCGTGCACTCGGGCGTGAGCGGCGGGTACTTCTACGGGCTGCTCAACGACGGCAGCGGGACTCCCGGGGGTAATCCGTACCTCCGCCCCTACGCGGGGCTCATGTACCCGGTCAGTCCGACCATCTCCATCGGGTTACAGACCGCGTACACCCTCCTCTTCGGATTGTACAACGGCCTGAATATCGGACTGGGGACCACCATTTCGCTGGGCGGCAAGAGCCAGAGCTACCAGATGCGGAGCGTGGGCCCACAGCCGCTGGTAGCCGAAGGGAGCGCCCTCGGAGTCGAGGAGGTCATCTTCGAAGATGTCTTGCCCATGTTTTACAAGCACTACGACCAGAATCCCGTGGGCACGGCGGTTCTGGTCAATCCTTCCCGTGAGGCGGTGGAGGATCTCAAGGTCTCGCTGTTCGTGAAGCAGTATATGGACAATCCCAAGCAGTGCCAGGCCCCCCGCGGTGCTGTCGCCTCGACAGCGACAGGAGATCGCCCTCAACGCCCTCTTCACGGAGCGAGTGCTGGAGATCACCGAGACGACCAAGGTCTCGGCGGAAATCACGATGGACTACACGGTCCGCGGCGAACGCTTCCGTCAGAGCCACGTGGAGACGCTCAGGATCTTCGACCGAAACGCGGTCACCTGGGACGACGACCGCAAGGCGGCGGTGTTCGTGACCACAAAGGACCCGGCAGTGCTCAGCTTCTCCAAGAACATCGCCAGCCTGATCGAGGACAAGGGGAGCCGGGCCATCAGCAAGAACCTGAGGTCGGCGATCGCCTTCTATCAGGCACTTGGCCTGTACGGTTTGAGCTACGTCATGGACCCCACCACCCCGTACAAGGAATACTCGGCCAGGAAGACGGCGATCGACTATCTGCAGTTCCCGCGGCAGACCCTGCAGTACAAGGCGGGAGACTGTGACGACCTGTCGGTCCTGTACTGCGCGCTGCTGGAGTCCGTTGGAGTGCAGACCGCCTTCATCACCCTTCCCGGGCACATCTTCATGGCCTTCTCGGTCGACATGGCACCCGAAGAGGCCCGCAAGCGCTTCTACAACCCCAACGACCTGATATTCGCAGGCGACAAGGCCTGGGTCCCGGTGGAGGTTACCGAGCTGAAAGGTGGTTTTCTGGGCGCCTGGGCCAGCGGGGCCAAGCAGTGGCGGGAAGCGCTTTCCCGAAATCAGCAGGGTTTCCACCCCACCCACGAAGCCTGGCAGGTGTACGAACCGGTGGGCCTGGCAGGCGAGGGGGCCGCGGTGGAATTGCCCCCGTCGGACAAGATCCTGAGCGCCTACCTGCAGGAGCTCCTCAAGTTCGTCGACCGGGAGATCTACCCGCAGGTCACGGCCATCCAGCGTGAGATGCGCAAGACCGGCGAGAACGCGCGCCTGCTCAACAAGCTGGGGGTGGTCTACGCCCGTTACGGGCTGAATGACGAGGCCTCGGAGCAGTTCCGGAAGGCGCTGTCCAAAGAGCGGCACTACCTGCCGTCGGTGCTCAACCTAGGCAACATCTACTACCTGGCCGGCAACCTGAGCCAGGCCAAATCGTACTACGAGCTGGCGCACAAGCTGAGTCCGGGCAATCCCAATGCCCTGCTCGGGGTGGCGCGGGTCAACCACGACCTGGAGAACTACGGCATCGTGAGCGAGATGTATGCAGCCCTGCGCAGCCGCGACCCTGAGCTGGCCGAGCGGTACGCGTATCTCGAGATGCAGGGCTCGGATGCGGCGCGAGCGGCCGCGGCGGATCGAAGCACGGAGACCGTGCAATGGGAGGAACCATGAAACCGAGCGCCCGACGGACGCGGCGGTGGATCGGGGTGGGGGCGGCGGCAGGCCTCCTGGCGGCTCTTCTGGTGGCGCTGGGCGGCTGCGACGATCTCGCCCTCAGGAACTACATCGCCTTCAAGACCTTCGGGATCATTTACGTGAGCGTTTCCCGAGGAGCCGATACCAATCCGGGTACCCTGGAAAGCCCCAAGCGGAGCATCGACGCAGCGATCGACTACTTCGTGGACAATGGCCTCACCGGGCGGGTGCACGTTGCCGAAGGGACCTACCGGTACGAGTACAACGCCGGGCGGTTCCTGCAGGTCGTCGAGGGGATCTCGCTCTGCGGCGGCTATTCCGAGGACTTCGGCGTGAGGGATCCGGCGGTCTACGACAGCAGGATCGTGGACGACAGCACCGCAGGTGGGGCTTCCGAGACTGACCCCAATCGGGCGGTCGATATTCCCGCGGGGGTGAGCAGCGCCACGGTAATCGACGGCTTCACAATTCGCGGGGGCGGGGGATCCCGCACGGCCGCGGTGTTCTGCAAGGACTCCTCCCCCACGGTGTCGAACAACGTGATCTACGGGGGTACCGGCTCGGTTCGCTCCTTCGGTATCGTGAGCTACGGGGGAGACGCCCAGATCCTGAACAACCGGGAAATCCACGGGGGCGACAGCGCCACCGTGTCGATCGGGGTCTGGAACTACAGCGGCTCCAAGGCCCTGGTGCAGGGCAACTACATCTACGGGGGGACCAGCCCGGGGTCGGCTACGCCGACGACCGCCTACGGGACCGTAGGGATCGTCAGTCAGAGCAACACGGCTCCCACGATCAACGGCAACACGATTCACGGGGGCACGACCACGGGAACGCCCGCGAGCACGAACGGAATCCAGGACAACGGGTCTTCGGCCAAGATCTGGAACAACACGATCTACGGAGGGGACAGCGCAACCGCATCCACGGGGATTGGCTGTTTCTATGCTGGCACGGCTTTCATCTACAACAACACCATAGACGGCGGAGAGGCGGTAACCTCGTCTATCGGAGTCTACCTCCACAACGGAAACACCGTTGGGGCGAACCCCACGCCGTTGATCCGCAACAACATCATCTTCTGCTCCGACGTGGCTGGCACCAGCTACTGCATCTATGAGTTGAACGCTGACGGAGTGCGTGCTCAGGCCATCGAGAACAACGACCTCTGGGACACGGGAGCGACAACACTGTACATCACCAGCGTGGGGCCTGCGGCGTGGGATACGGCCGACGATGTCAACGCGCTCGCGTGGGCCAGCAGTAACGTAAGCGTTGATCCAGTGTTTACCGACATGGACGGGGTGGACGACGATCTCGCTACCGTCAGGGACAACGACTGGCAGCTGACCTCGGATTCACCGGGCCAGGTTCGCACGGGGGCGCTGGACCTCGGGGCCGTGTTCACCGCCGACAAGGACGGCAGGCAAAGAACGGGCAACGGGGCGACCGGCTGGTCCATGGGGGCCTACGAGTACTGACTCGGTGCTCGACGAGGCGCACAGAACAGGCTGACTGAGCCGGTCGCCGACTGCCCCCCCTTTACAGCCTTCCGAGAATCGGAATACGATACGGCCGGCCTGGGGCGTGGGCGGCGGCCGCTCGGTCGGAGCCGCCAACCGCAACACCCAATTCCCAGAAAGGAAGCCACTGATGGCCAGAAAGCACAACTTCTACGCCGGCCCT